>NZ_JRXI01000170.1:0-4940 GCF_000813645.1 Neochlamydia sp. TUME1
AATTGATAAGGTATCAACAATATTTCATTAAAAATTAGTCAACAAGAAAAAAGTATATCATCGAGTTAAAAGTTACGAAAAAAACTATTTTTGCCTAGCGTGTGTTAAATAAACCTCTAAGAAGAGACCTAGTAGGTTATTGCAGAATGTTGTTACCGTGGGATGACCTCTTCCATATAGACGGTAGGAGAGTTCTAAAGCTTTACTCATATGCTTAAATGCCTTATTAAAATTGCCTTGTTGTTGATAGGCCTCTCCTAAATTACTATAACAAATTGCCAGTGTAGAGTGATTTTCACCAAAATGCTTAAGGTTAATAGCTAAAGCTTTCTTAAGATATTCAGTTGCCTTGCCTAAATTGCCTTGGTCTTGGTAGATTTGTCCTAAGTTATTGTAATCTCTTGCCACTCGAGGATGATTTTCCCCAAAAAGCTTAACGCTAATGGTAAGCGCTTTGTTGCTATACTCAGCTGCCTTGTCTAAATTGCCTCGGCCTTTGCAAGTTTGCCCGAGGTTGTTGTAAATGATTGCTATATTAGAATGATTTTCACCGAAAAGCTTAAGGTTAATGGCAAGCGCTTTGCTGAGATACTCTTTCGCCTTGTCTAAATAGCCTTGTTCTTTGTAGATTGCTCCTAGATTGCTGTAATTTGTTGCCACCATGGAATGATTTTCACCAAAAAGCTTAAGGTTAAGGGCAAGCGCTTTGTTGAAATACTCTGCCGCCTTGTCTAAATTGCTTTGCTCTTGGTAGATTGCTCCTAGATTGTTGTAATTTGTTGCTACCTGAGAATGATTTTCTCCAAAAAGCTTAACGCTAATGGTAAGCGCTTTGTTGCTATACTCAGCTGCCTTGTCTAAATGGCCTTGCTCTTTGTAGATTTGTCCCAGGTTGTTATAATCGCTTGCAACCTTGGGATGATTTTCACCAAAATGATTAAGGTTAATAGCAAGCGCTTTATTACCATAATCTGCCGCCTTGTCTAAATGGCCTTGGGCCTGGTAGATTGCTCCTAGGTTGCCATAATCGCTTGCAACCTTGGGATGATTTTCTCCAAAAAGCTTAAAGCCAATAGCAAGCGCTTTATTACTGTACTTTTCCGCTTTGTTTAAATTGCCTTGATCACGGTAGAGTGCCCCTAAATTACTGTAGTATCTTGCTACCGTGGGATGGTTTTCTCCAAACCGCTTAAGATCAATGGCAAGCGCTTTAGTGCTATACTCTGCCGCCTTATCTAAATTGAGTTGGGCTTGGTAAATTGCTCCTAGGTTGCTGTAGTCAATTGCTACCAACGGATGATTTTTACCAAAAAGCTTAAGATCTATGTCGAGCGCTTTATTGCTACACTCTTCCGCTTTATCTAAGCTGCCTTGGTCGTGGTAGATTGCTGCCAGGTTGCTGTAGCGAATTGCCACGGTGGGATGATTTACACCAAAGAGCTTAAGGTCAATGGTAAGCGCTTTGTGAATATATTTTATTGCTCTGTCTAAATTGCGTTGCTCTTGGTAAATTAGTCCTAAGTTATTGTAATCTCTTGCCACGGCGGAAGGATTTTCTCCAACAAACTTAAAATCGATGTTAAGCGCTTTCTTGCTACACTGTAACGCTTTGTCTAAAGCACCTTGCTCTAGGTAGAATTGTCCTAAGTTATTGTAATTTCTTGCCACCTTGGGATGGTTTTCTCCGAAAAGTTTAAGGTTGATGATAAGCGCTTTATTGCTATAATCTGCTGCCTTATCTAAATTGCCTTGATCGTGGTAGACTTGCCCTAAGTTATTGTAATCTATTGCCACGGTGTGATGATTTTCACCAAAAAGCTCACGTTCAATGGTAAGCGCTTTACGAATATATTCTATTGCTCTGTCTAAATTGCCTTGCTTGTGGTAGACTGTTCCCAAGGTACTGTAACGAATTGCCATCTTGTGATGTGTTTCTCCAAACAGCTTGAGGTCAATGTTAAGCGCCTTTTTGCTATGCTTTATAGCACTGCCTAAATTGCCTTGCTCTTGGTAGATTTGTCCTAAGTTATTGTAATCTCTTGCTACTCTGGGATGCTCTTCTCCAAAAAGCTCAAGGTCAATGGTAAGCGCTTTACGAATATATTTTATTGCTCTGTTTAAATTACCTTGCTCTTTATAAATAACTCCAAGCGCATTTAAAACTTCCGAGTTATGTGAATTTGCTTTTATTGCTCTATAATACCATTTTTCTGCTTTTCTATTTTGAAAAATCCTTCGACATATATGCCCTTGCGTTGTTGGCGAATTATCTTCCAAATCAGAAGATTTAAGTATGCCTTCATTGCCTGCTAAAAATTCTTGGAAAGATTGATAAAAAGGAATAAAGATGCGATAGATTTTTTTTATTTTTTTAAAGCCTGATGATCTAAAGCAAACTGCTTTTCAATAAGATCTGGATCCTCAAATCCAAAGGGCTTAAGGAGAGGATTCATCATCTCCTGTTGTGCCTGATAATGAGAATAAGTTTTAAGACGCATGAATAATGCTACGCTCATCCAATCCTTTAACTTTTCAGTGGCCGCTTTCGTTATAATCCCTAACTCACTTAGCTTATCGATTCTAGTAAAAGTGTCGAAAGCTTCTACTTTTTTAAGAAGAGCTAGACGATCCAAAGCTAAATGGGGAAACCGATAAAAATCATTTTTAACTTTAAAAAGCATGCCAAGCTTATCTAAATCGCCCATTCCTGGGTCAAAAGCTTCCATATCAGCTAGCATAAGGTGCTCTTTGGCTAAATACTGGCGCAGATCAAGGCTATCTTGATAAGAGGTATTAAGCTTGTTCTGAACAATTTGGTTGTATTGCTCAGTAAGCTTCTCATTGCCTAGCAAATGAGTAAAGTTTAGCAATTCCATAGGAAGATGAGGCTCTTTTTTATGCCACCACTGACCTTCTTTATCTTTACCAATATACTGGGCCATCTTTTCAGGAGTTTGGATAAGCTCAAAGTTTTTGCCATTGCCTAACGGAGTTTTACAGCCTTTCTCTTCTACTCCTGCCCCATCAAAGGCAAAGCCTCGTGGCGTCATGCCATCAAAAAAATGGATGGCTTTTAAGCAAGGAATGTTTAAAGCAGGAAGAATAGTTTCTCCTAAGTTGATAACTTTTAGATGAAGTAGACTTGTAAGATTCCTAAAGTACTTCCTGTTTACTGGAGTGTCTTCTTGTATAAGAATACCAAATTCTAAGTCAGAATAGGGAGTCATCTCTTCTCTGGCTAAAGAGCCAAAGCCTATCATGGCATATTCACAAGGAGCAGCACCTAAGGCATCAATGGCTTGATTGACTAGAATGCTAAAGAAGTTTTTTACCCCTTTTGCAATGTCTCTATAAAGATCTCTTACTTCTTGAGGGGCGGGATTTTCGGGCAGTACTTGAATCTTTTTTTCTATTTCTTCTCTAAAATTTTTTAATACCTCGCGATTACTTTCGAATTGTTTTTCTATTAAATCATTGCTTAAAGATTTTCCTTCACAAAGTTTAGTAAGCAAGCGTTGAGCATTAAAAAGTTTTTCTTTGATAATCTTTTGTTGATCATTCGAAGAAATACGTAAGGAGTAGTTGTATAATCCTACGGCTTGTAGGAAGGTTTCAGCAGTTCCTTTATCGCTATAAATATCACCTAATTTTTCTATGCAAAAAGCTTCTTTAATAGAGTTCTCATTTTGAACAACAAGCTTTAAAGCTAGAATATAGACTTTTTCAGCTAAAAAGCTGCTTTCAACTAGTTGCTTCCATTCCTTACAGACTAGTTTAGCCTGGCATAGTTCTTGTAATCTTAATTCTCCAAATATCTTCAAACTAATTTCTTTATAGGCAGTAGTATGTCTAGCAGAGGAGCTAAAATCTTTTTCTTTATTTTCAAAGTTGGGAAATATTAGTGAGTGAATACGAGAAGGTTCTAATGAAAGCTGATTCATAAGCTTAGCCTGTTTTTTGTTGGTTATAGTTTTTTTAGCTCAAAATAACTGGGCAATACATTTGAATGCAAGAGCGGTAGGAGAACCTTTACTCATATGTTCAAATGCTTTATCTAAATTGCCTTAGGCTTTATAGATTTGGCCTAAGTTGTTATAATGAGTCGCCAAACTAGTATGATTTTCACCATAAAGCTTAACGTAAATGACAAGCACCTTTATCATATGCTTTGCCGCCTTATCTAAATTGCCTTGGGCTTTGTAGATTTGTCCTAGATTGCTTTAATTTGCCACCTAAGGATGGTTTTCACCATACAGCTTAAGGTTAATAGCAAACGCTTTGTTATCACACTTTGCCACCTTGTCTGAATTGCCTTGAGCAATGTCCACTGGCACGTGCTTTGTTATCACACTTTGCCGCCTTGTCTGAATTGCCTTGGGCTTTGTAAATTTGTCCTAGGTTTTTGTAACAGATTGCCACATTAGGATGATTTTCACCAAGACTCTTAAGGTTAATGACAAGCGCTTTTTTAGCATACTCTTCTGCTTGCTTTAAATTGGTAGACTTTTTTGCTTGTTTTAAATTGCCTTGGGCTTGATAGATTGCTCCTAGGCTGCTATAACAACTTGCCACACTAGGATGATTTTCACCAAAAAGTTTAAGATTGGTAGCAAGCGCTTTGTTACTGTACTCTACTGCTTTGCCTAAATTACCTTGGGCTCTATAAATTTGGCCTAAACTGTTATAATGAGTTGCCACACTAGAATGATTTTCACCAAACAGCTTAACGCTAATGGTAAGCGCTTTGTTGCTATACTCAGCTGCCTTGCCTAAATTGCCTCGCTCTTTATAGACTGCTCCTAGATTGCTGTAATTTGTTGCTACCTGAGGATGATTTTCACCAAAAAGCTTAACGCTAATGGTAAGCGCTTTGTTGCTATACTCAGCTGCCTTGTCTAAATTGCCTCGGCCTTTGTAAATTTGTCCTAGATTGCTGTGGC
>NZ_JRXI01000171.1:0-1134 GCF_000813645.1 Neochlamydia sp. TUME1
TAGCAAGCGCTTTAGTGCTATACTCTTCAGCCTTCTCTAAATTGCCTTGCTCTTTATAGATGACTCCTAGGTTGCTGTAATGGATTGCCACCGTGGAATGATTTTCACCAAAAAGCTTAAGGTTAATGGCAAGAGCTTTGCTGAAATACTCTGATGCTTTGCCTAACTTGCTTTGCGCTTGGTAGATTGCTCCTAGATTGCTGTAATTTGTTGCTACCTGAGTATGATTTTCACCAAACAGCTTAACGCTAATGGTAAGCGCTTTGTTGCTATAATCAGCTGCCTCGCCTAAATTGTCTTGATCTTGGTAGATTTGTCCTAGGTTGCTATAATCGGTTGCCACCGCGGAATGATTTTCACCAAAAAGCTTAACGCTAATGGTAAGCGCTTTGTTGCTATACTCAGCTGCCTTGTCTAAATTGCCTCGGCCTTTGTAAATTTGTCCTAGATTGCTGTGGCAAATTGCCACCTTGGGATGATTTTCACCAAAAAGCTTAAGGTTAATGGCAAGCGCTTTAGTACTATACTCTTCAGCCTTCTCTAAATTGCCTTGTTCTTTATAGATTTGTCCTAGATTGCTATGATCGATTGCCACGCCGGGATGATTTTCACCAAAAAGATTAAGGTTAATAGCAAGCGCTTTGTTACTACACTCTGCTGCCTTGCCTAAATTGCCTTGATCTTTATAGATTTGTCCTAGATTGCTGTAATTGATTGCCACGTCGGGATGATTTTCACCAAAAAGCTTAAGATTAATGATGAGCGCTTTGTTATTACACTCTGCCGCCTTGTCTAAATTGCCTTGATCTTGGTAGATTTGTCCTAGGTTATTGTAATCTCTTGCCGCCATAGGATGATTTTCTCCAAAAATCTCAAGATCGATAGCAAGCGCTTTATTGCTATTCTCTGCTGCCTTGCCTAAATTGCCTTGGGCTTGGTAGATTTGCCCTAGGTTGCTATAATCGATTGCCACCATGGGATGATTTTCACCAAAAAGCTTAAGATCAATAGCAAGCACTTTGCTACTACACTCTGCCGCCTTGCCTAAATTACCTTGGTCTTTATAAATTTGTCCTAGATTGCTGTGGCAAATTGCCACCTTGGGATGATTTTCACCAAAAAGCTTAAGGTTAA
>NZ_JRXI01000172.1:0-2398 GCF_000813645.1 Neochlamydia sp. TUME1
TTGCAAGCGCTTTAGTGCTATACTCTTCAGCATTCTCTAAATTGCCTTGCTCTTTATAGATTGCTCCTAGGTTGCTGTAACAACGTGCCACCTTGGGATGATTTTCTCCAAAAAGCTTAAGATCAATAGCCAGCGCTTTGTTGCTATACTCTGCCGCCTTCTCTAAATTGCCTTGCTCTTTATAGATTTGCCCTAGATTATTGTAACAAATTGCCACCTGGGGATGATTTTCATCATAAAGCTCAAGGTTAATAGCAAGCGCTTTGTTGCTATACTCTGCCGCCTTCTCTAAATTGCCTTGGTCTTGATAGATTGCTCCTAGGTTGCTGTAACAAATTGCCGCCTGGGGATGATTTTCATCATAAAGCTCAAGGTTAATGGCAAGCGCTTTGTTGCTATACTCTGCCGCCTTGTCTAAATTGCCTTGGTCTTTGTAAATGATACCAAGAGCATTTAAAACTTCTAAATCTTGCGGATTTGCATTTTTTGCCCGCTGATACCATTTTTCTGCTTTTTTATGTTGAAAAAGTCTTTGTAATATATTCCCCTTCGTCTGTGGTGAATTATCCTCCAAATCAGAAAATCTAAGTTGCTCTTCATTGCCTGTTAAAAATCCTTTAATAGCTTGATAGAAAGGAATAAAGATCTGGTAGATTTTTTTTATTTTTTTTAAGGCTTGATGATCTAAAGTAAACTGCTTTTCAATAAGATCTGGATCCTCAAATCCAAAGGGCTTAAGGAGAGGATTCATCATCTCCTGTTGTGCCTGATAATGAGAATAAGTTTTAAGACGCATGAATAATGCTAGGCTCATCCATTCCCTTAACCTTTCAGTGGCTCCTTTTGTTATGATCCCTAACTCACTTAGCTTATCAAGCCTAGTAAAAGTGTCGAAAGCTGCTACTTTTTTAAGGACTGCTAGTCGATCCAAAGCTAAATGAGGAAAGCGATAAAAATCATTTTTAACTTTAAAAAGCATACCCTCTCTATCTAAATCACCCATTCCCGGGTTAAAAGCTTCCATATCAGCTAGCACCAGATGCTGCTTGGCTAAATACTGGCGTAGATCCAGGCCATCTTGATAAGAGGTATTAAGTGTGCTGTGAACATATTGTCTATATTGTTCAGTTAGCTCTTCGCTACCTAGCAAATGAGTAAAGTTTAGCAATTCCATAGGAAGATGAGGCTCTTTTTCATGCCACCACTGGCCCTTTTCATCTTTGCCCACATATTGGGCCATTTGTTCAGGAGTTTGGATAAGTTCGAATGTCTTACCATTGCCTAAAGGAGTTTTACAGCCTTTTCCTTCTACTCCTGCCCCATCAAAGGCAAAGCCTCGTGGCGTCATGCCATCAAAAAAATTGATGGCTTTTAAGCAAGGAATGTTTAAAGCAGGAAGAATGGTTTCTCCTAAGTTGATAACTTTTAGATAAAGTAGATTTGTCAGATTTTTAAAGTACTTCCTATTTACTGGAGTGTCTTCTTGTATAAAAATACCAAACTCTAAGTCAGAATAAGGAGTCATCTCTTCCCTAGCTAAAGAGCCAAAGCCTATCATGGCATATTCACAAGGAGCAGCACCTAAGGCATCAATGGCTTGATTGACTAGAATGCTAAAGAAGTTTTTTACACCCTTTGCAATGTCTCTATAAACCTCTCTTACTTCTTGAGGAGAGGGATTCTCGGGCAGAATTTGTATTTTCCCCTCTATTTCTTCTCTAAACTTTTTCAATGCGTCGCGGTTACCTTCAAATTGCTTTTCTATTAATTCATTGCTTAAAAGTTTTCCTTCACAAATTTTAGTAAGTAGACGCTGAACGTTAAAAAGTTTCTCTTTGATAATTTTTTGTTGATCTTTCGAAGAAACACGTAAGGAGTAACTGTATAGCCCTGCGGCTTGCAGGAGAGTTTCAGCAGTTCCTTTATCACTATAAACATCACCTAATTTTTCTATGCAAAAAGCTTCTTTAACAGGGTTTTTTCTTTGCACAACAAGCTTTAAAGCTAAAGTATAGGCTTTTTCAGCTAAAATGCTGCCTTCAACTAGCTGTCTCCATTCCTTACAGACTAGTTTAGCTTGGCATAGATCTTTTAACCCTAATTCTTTGAATATTTTCAAACTAATTTCTTTATAGGCAGTAGTATATCTGGGAGAGGAGCTAGAATCTTTTTCTTCATTTTCAAAGTTAGGAAATATTAGGGAGTGAATACGAGAAGGTTCTAATGAAAGCTGATTCATAAGCTTAGCCTGTTTTTTGCTGGTTATAGTCTTTTAGCCCAAAATAACTGGCAATACATTTGAATGCAAGAAAGGTTTATTTTAAATTTAAACTACTAAATAAATTTAAAAAAAGATAACAAAAAAGTTTGTTTTGCGAAACGTTTTTAAGCCATAGAT
>NZ_JRXI01000173.1:0-14314 GCF_000813645.1 Neochlamydia sp. TUME1
AGCCATAGATAAAAGCAGAGATTCCTCTGTATATAGAGATTGCTTAGCCCCACACTGGCTGATTGTTTCTGAAACCAATGCCGCTCTAGTTATAATAAAAAGAAGAGTTAACCTTAATCTATAACTTTTCTGATTCAAAATGATACTAGATAGGTAGCTTTGCAATATACCTGGAGATTCAGCAAGGCAGAATGTAAAAATAGCTAGCATCAGGTATAAGACAACAGCTTGCAAACGCCGCATGCTTTTCAGTATTTCCTAATACCTAAGCTTTTGGAGAAACAGATGCAATAAAGGATAGCTTGCAAGTCGGCTTGTTAAAAGATAAAGAGGGAGGCATATTGGCTATCAATAAGACAGGATTCTTAAAAAATGGCTAGCCAAGTAATGTAACACCTACCCTAAAAAATTATTTTTTTGCCCAGACTGTTTTGAATAAACCTCTAAGAAGAGGGCCATTAAGTCATTGCAAGATTTTATTACTTTATGATGATTCTCTCCATATAGTCGGTAGGAGAGTTTTAAGGCCTTACTCATATGCTCAAATGCCTTATCAAAATTGCCTTGTTGTTGGTAGATCCTTCCTAAGTTATTACAACAAACGGCAACCTGAGGATGATTTTTACCAAAAAGCTTTAGATTAATGGCAAGTGCCCTAGTGCTATATTCTACTGCCTTAGCTAAATTGCCGTAGTTTTGATAAATTTGTCCTAGGTTGTTACAAGTGATTGCCGCTCTAGGATTGTTTTTTCCATAAAACTTATGATAAATAGTAAGGGCTCTGATGCTATACTTTGCCGCTTGCCCCAATTTACCTTGGTCTAGATAAATTGCTCCTAAATCTCTATAAGATCTTGCCGCCTCAGGATGATTGTCCCCAAAGAGCTTACAATCAATGGCAAGCGCTTTGGTGCTATACTCAACCGCATGTTCCAATTTACCCTGGCTTTGATAGATTAGCGCTAGGGTAGCGTAATATCTTGCTACTGATGGATGATTGTCACCAAACAGCTCATGGGTAAGGTTAAGTGATTTTTTACTCTGCTCTGCCGCTTCTTCCAATTTACCCTGGCTTTGATAGATTAGTGCTAGGGTATTGCAATAGTTTGCTATTAATGGACGATTTTCATCAAACAGCTCATAGGTAATGTTAAGTGCTTTGTGTAGATATTCTTCGGCTTGCTTCAATTTACCCTGGTCTTGGTACATTGCTCCTAGGCTGTTGTAAACGCTTGCAACTGACGGATGATTTTCTCCAAACAACTCACGGGCAATGGTAAGTGCTTTGCGTAGATATTCTTAAGCTTGCTCTAATTTGCCCTGATCTTGGTACATCACTCCTAAGTTGCGGTAATCAGTTGCTACCTTAGGGTAATTTTCACCAAAAAGCTTAATATTAATAGCAAGGGCTTTGTGTGTATATTCTACCGCTTTGGCTAGATTGCATTGGGTGTAGTGAGTTGCTGCTACGTTGCCGTAATAAATTGCTACCGTGGGATGATTTTCACCATAAAGCTTAAGACCAATAACAAGCGCTTTGTTGAAATACTCTGATGCTTTGCCTAAATTGCCTTGCTCTTGGTAGATTGCTCCTAGATTGCTGTAATTTGGTGCTACCTGAGGATGATTTTCACCATACAGTTCGAGGTTAATGGCAAGCGCTTTATTAGTATACTCTAGGGATTGCTCTAAATCGCTCTGGTCTGCATAGATTTGTCCTAGGTTGTTATAATCTCTCGCCACATTGAAATGCTTTTCTCCATACAACTTAAGATTGATGGAAAGTGCTTTTTTGGCATACTCACCAGCTTTATTCAAATGGCCTTGGGCTTGGTAAATTGTTGCTAAATTATTATAATCAATTGCGACCCTAGTGTGATATTCACCAAAAAGCTCTAGGTGAATAGCCAGCGCTTTTTCGCTATATTCGGCAGCCTTGCTTAAATTGCCTTGAGCTTGGTAGATTAATCCTAAGTTGCCGTAATCAATCGCTACCATTGGATATTTTCGTGCTTTATACAGCTTAAGGTTAATAGCAAGCGATTTGCTAGTATACTCTGCCGCCTTGCCTAAATTGCCTTGCTCTTTGTAGATTAGTCCCAGGTTGTTATAATCTCTTGCTATCACGCCATGATCTTCTTTCAATAGTTTTAAATCAATGCCAAGCGCTTTTTCGCTATACTCTGCAGCCTTGCTTAAATTGCCTTGCTCTTTGTAGATTTGCCCTAAGTTATTATACTTTCCTGCTACTCCAATAAAAGTTTCTCCAAACAACTTAAGCTCAATAGCAAGCGCTTTTTCGCTATACTCTACTGCTTTGTCTAGATTGCCTTGAAGTTGGTAAATGGCTCCAAGAACACCTAAAGCATGGGAATTCTGTGGGTTTGCTTTTATTGCTAGAAAATACCATTTTTCTGCTTCTTTATATTGAAAAAGCCTTAAAGCTATCTCCCCTTGTGTATTTATGGAGTTATCGTCCAAATCAGAAGATCTAAGTGCCTTTTCATTACCTGCTAAAAATTGTTTAATGGCTTGATAGAAAGGAATAAAGGTCTGGTAAATTTTTTTTATCCTTCCTAACATTTCATGATCTAAGGCAAACTGCTTTTTAGTAAGCTCTTCATCATCAAATCTAAAGGGTTTAAGAAGAGGATTCATCATCTCTTGTTGCGCCTGATAATGAGAATAAGTCTTAAGGCGCATGAATAATGCTAGGCTCATCCATTCCCTTAACCTTTCAGCGGCTCCTTTCATTATAATCTCTAACTCACTTAGCTTATCTATCCTAGTAAAAGTATCGGAACCTTCTACTTTTTTAAGGAGAGCTAATCGGTCCAAAGCTAAATGAGGAAACCGATAAAAATCATTTTTAACTTTAAAAAGCATGCCATTTCTGCCTAAATCACCCATTCCTGGGTCAAAAGTTTCCATATCATCTGGAACAAGGTGCTCCTTAGCTAAATACTGGCGCAGATCGAGGCTTTCTTGATAGGACATCTCAAGCGCTTCTTGGATTTTGTCATCATAGGCTGTAGTTAATTTAAGGTTACCTAGCAAATGAGTAAAGTTTAGCAATTCCATAGGAAGATGGGGCTCTTTTTTATGCCACCACAGACCTTCTTCATCTTTACCAATATACTGGGCCATCTGTCCAGGAGTTTGGATAAGCTCGAATGTCTTGCCATTGCCTAAAGGAGTTTTACAGCCTTTTCCTTCTACTCCTGCCCCATCCAAGGCAAAGCCCCGAGGTGTTAAACCATCAAAAAAATTGATGGCTTTTAAGCAAGGAATATTTAAAGCAGGAAGAATGGTTTCTCCTAAGTTGATAACATGCAAGTGAAGGAGGATTGTAAAACACTTGAAATATTCTCTATTTACTAAAATATCTTCTTCTATAAGAATACCAAATTCTAGGTCTGAATAAGGAGTCATCTCTTCTCTAGCTAGGGAGCCAAAACCTATCATGGCATAATCACATGGAGAAGACCCTAAATTGTCAAAAACTTGTATAGCAAGCTGCCTAAAGAAAATTTTTATCTGGCAAGCTATCTCAGCATAAAGCTTTCTTACTTCTTGAGAAGAAGGAGTTTCGGGTAGCCTTTGAATTTTCTCCTCTATTTCTTCTCTGAATTTTTTCAATACCTTACGATTGTTTTCAAATTGTTTCTCTACTACCGCTGGATCAAAAGGTCTGCCTTTACATTGTTTAACAAGTAAATTTTGTACTTGGAAAAGTCTATTTCTAAGGATTTCTTGTCTTTCCTGAGGAGCGAGGCGTAAGGCATAATTGTAAAGCCCTGCCGCTTGCAAAAGCGTTTCTGATGTCTCTTTTCTTAAATAAATATCACCTAATCTTTCTATACAAAGGCTTTCTTGGATAGGGTCTTTCTCTTGAACAGCAAGTTTTAAAGCTTGCGTGTAGGCTTCTTCTGCTTCTTTTATCTGCTCGTCAGATAAAAGCTCCCTACTACCCAATGTCTTTAAGGGGCTTTTTAATGCATTTATAGGTAAAGAATTAGAAAGAAAAACAGTAGAAGAGCTTTTTGAATCTAAGAAAAGAGAACGTTCTCGCTTTAAGGGTTGTGCATACACAAAGTGACCCCCTAAGTCCACGATAAAAATGTATTCTTTAGGTCTTTCTTTTTGAGGGATAGTTTTCCATTCCTGCGATCTATTCTCTTCAGATAAGTCTTGTTCTGAAAAGATCAGCCTATCATGTATACCACAAATCAACTTCTCTTCATTAATCGTTACCAGCCTAATAGGAATAGATAAGGATGAGGCTAATAGATCACCTTCACCTAAGCCACTTACCCAAGTAGCTTTTCTTTTTATTTCTTCGGCTCTTTCGCTATCGATGTGTTTAACAATATCAGCGAGTACTTGCCTTAAATAAGGAATTTTATCTTTACAATCGTCTAATAAAGGAATTTTTCTAGAAAGGCATGCATAGCTTCCTAAAAAAGCGCTAAAGAAGCAGTCTCCATCACTAGCCACACCTTTTAATTCAAAGCCTTCTTCTTTTAGATAAGCAGCGGCAGCATTTACTTTTGCTTTTATGGAATCACTGATGATAGTAGTAGAATCCTGCCATAGAGCCACCGCTATTTGAGTTTCGTCCCACTGGCAAGAAGAAAGATCTACGGAGTGTACCTTATCACCAGGTTGCTCTTCTTCTTGCGAGCCAACTTTAAAGCTTGCTGAATAAAGCTTTTTCCATAAATGGGTTTGTTCAACTAATCGCTTCCATTCTTTGCAGACTAAGCTTGCCTGGCCTAGGTCTTGGCATCCCAGTTTTTCGAAGATCTCTAAACTAATCTCGGTATAGGAGCCTAGTTTTCGATCCTGTTTTCTTTTATCTATTTCCTTAAATTCAGGAAATGTAAAAGAGCTAGTTGATAAATTGTCTAAATTCATTCGCCTATCCGGTTTTTAGCTTTACTTGTATTTCAATGCGCGTATAGCGTTATACGCTCTTCTTCTTAACTATGGCTCACTTGCTTATACAAACAAAAATTAAGGTTTTTTTCTGCTTTTCTTCT
Organism: Neochlamydia sp. TUME1; assembly: GCF_000813645.1. Classification (NCBI taxonomy): domain Bacteria; kingdom Pseudomonadati; phylum Chlamydiota; class Chlamydiia; order Parachlamydiales; family Parachlamydiaceae; genus Neochlamydia; species Neochlamydia sp. TUME1. Next base: position 5,043 of record NZ_JRXI01000173.1, read on the forward strand.
ATCTCATATCCAGAGCTTTTTAAGCAAAATTTTTTTCTATCTCACTAACACCCTGAACAAAAGTCCAATAATTCTGGCTTAATCCCTTTTATGCTATCTTATCGCTTCAGAGGCTCCACATACCTTTCCGAGACCTATCTTGTCCAAAGTAGCTGCCAAAATTCTAGATAATACTAGTGGTGGTATAGCATCGCTTATTTGCTAGCAAACTATTATCTTCTCCATCTCCCTATTCATAGCCTACTCCAAACAATTTGCTACAAATTGCTGGCTCTTAATTTTTGCCTGCCTCTTGCGCACTAAGTTAATTTTTGGTAGACAATATGCTTATTATCTTCTGCTAATGAGTATGGGCAAGCAGGCCTATAGGCAATCCTTTCCTCTTGAATTACTAAGATGAGTTTTATGTAAAAAACATTAAAATTCATTTTAAGCTAGCAGATTATCTCACCCAAATGCTTAAGTTATCAATCAGCTTAAAACCCCTCTAAAAAAGCTTTTAAATTTTTTTACAAGCTTATTCATGCATAAGGACAAGATAATCTTATCACTAAAATCCCTCTTAATCCGCTTGATTATAACCCATTGATCTTTTCTTATTGTTTACCTCACTAAAGGAGAAGGATTTCTTTCACGGGAAAAGCGTTGGTGCCAGTAAGGATAGGAGGGCATCCTTTCACTCACCTTGTCAAGCTTGGCCACTTGCTCTTGAGTCAAATTCCATCCTATACTTCCTAAATTTTGCTTAAGCTGCTCTTCATTGCGTGCTCCTAACACGATGTTAGCCACTGTTGGACGCTGTAATAGCCAATTGATGGCCACTTGAGGAACAGTTTTCTCAGTTTCTTGTGCAACTTCCTCTAAGACATCGAGAACATCGTATAAGAATTCATCATCAACTTGAGGTCCTCCTATATCACCCCCAGATTTAAGCCTTCCTTCGGGTAAGGGCATGCCACGACGAATTTTCCCTGTAAGCCTTCCCCATCCTAAAGGACTCCAAGCCATTAAACCGATGCCCTGATCTACGCCTAGAGGCATAAGCTCTTCTTCATAATCGCGTCCTATTAAAGAGTAATAACCTTGATAAACGACGTAACGAGCTAAGCCATATTTTTCAGAAACGGCTAAAGACTTCATCACATGCCATCCGGAGAAGTTAGAACAGCCGATATAACGTATCTTTCCGCTTTGAATTAAATGATCTAAGGCCCCTAAAGTTTCTTCAACAGGAGTGAGTGCATCGAAAGCATGCATAAAGTAGATATCAATATGATCTGTGCCTAGCCTTTTTAAGCTAGCCTCACAAGCTTTTATAAGATGAAAACGGGAAGATCCTTGGTCATTAGGCCCCTCACCCATTTGGAAGGTGGCTTTAGTAGAAATTAATACCTTTTCTCTTTTACCCTTTAAAGCCTGACCTAAAATTTCTTCGGATCTGCCTTGCGAATAAACATCCGCCGTATCAAACAAATTAAGCCCCTTATCCAAGCAAAGTTCAACTAGCCTAGTAGCTTCTTTTACATCCGTTTCACCCCAGGGCTTAAAGAATTCGTTAGCACCTCCAAAGGTAGCTGTCCCAAAGCTTAATACAGGAACTTGAAGGCCCGACTTTCCCAATTGACGATACTCCATACTTAAACCCTCGTGATTTTTTGTTACTCTAGAACTTTAACCATTAAAAATAATTTTTTTGCATAATGCTCTTCGTTTCTTCTTTAAGAAGAAAAGAGAAAATCTTGCCAAAAAACAACTAAACAAAAACTCTTTATCTTTTGATATTACCTACAAAATGTTCTTTACTCTTTAGTTAAGTGCCGACTTGCTCCCTTCCTATCCAGCTTAATTTTGCATCTGCCCTTAGTCTTATTTAATGTAATTTTTTATAAAAATCTATAGATAACTTAAAACCTTCAATATCTTTAGCCGTTAAGGTCGAGAGCCTAACGCATTTGGATATACATTAAAAAGTCGGGTAAGATAAAATCAAAACATTTAACTTCTTATATTTAAAGCATGCAAGTTCCCTTTATCTCTTTTTTTGTATGGCTCTCAAAAGTATTATCTCTACGCCACTACCTAAGACGCTCCAGCAGACCTCATTCTCGAAAGCATGTTTTACTTCTGGAAGTGCTTATCGCTTTTGCCCTTACCGGGTTGTGCATCTTTCCTTTAATCTACCCCCAAGTTGTCATCGCTAAATCCCAACGTGAATTTATCAAGAAGATAGAGCTTGATCGCGTAGTGACTTTGCTGTTTGCCCAAATTTATCAAGACTTATTTACTAATAAGATTAGCTGGGCAGATATTGAAGAAAAAAAAAGCTTTGCCCTCTCCTCAGAAGATCTTAAAGCGCTTAATCAACAGCAAAATCTGCCTTTTAAAGGCTCCTATCATTTTGAACCGATCATTCATAAACCTAAGGGAAATACTTCTCAGCAAGAGTCTACCGCCTATCTTATTCACCTTATTTTTAAATTTACTTCCAACCTTACCCCCAAAAATAAAATAAACGCTCAGCAAGCTCTAGTTTATAAATATAAAATATTCATTTTGCGTGATCTTAGAGGTTCAAAATTAGCTCCTCAGGATCACGAACAACCTTTTCCCCTCTATGAAATATAAAAAAAAATTCATTACCTTAATAGAGCTAATGGTTGCTATGGCATTGACCTCATTGCTCCTTACGCTGCTTTTACATTTTTATCATGATATGGAGTGGTGGAATCAAGATATCAATAAATCCCAAGTTAAAGCTTTTCAGATATTTTATGTGCAAAATCGTCTTTCTGATATCCTTTCCCATGCGGTCTCTCCCCGTACAGAGGAAAAAGATTTTTTCTTTTATACTAGCCAAGATGTTAACGGCTTATTAAAGCCCAATAATCCTAGCTTAGTTTTTACCTATCATTTTGGACCCAACCGTGATCCCTTATTTGCCAATCATGTACTAGGACGTCTGTATGTAGATGTTCATGATAATCTACGTTTAGCCACGCTTCCTTCTCCCAAATTTTGGCCCTCTCTTACCTCTCTGAAAATGAAAAATGAAATCTTGATGGAAGGTATAGAGTCTTTAGCTTTCAATTTTTATATTCCTCCTCAAAAAGATCGTTCTTTAGTTGGCAATAAAGCACCTCAAGGAAGTTTTAATAAAGATAGTTATCCGTTAGCAGATATTCAGCCTGCAGACAGCTGGGAACACTCGGAGTGGAAAAGCGAATATAACCAGTTACCTGCCATGATTAAAATTATCCTAAAAGCTAAAGAGAGAAAAGAACCGATTACTTGGGTCTATCCATTCCCTTTCTCTGATTTTACCATCATTTATAATAAATAAGATTTAAGGTCTACCCATGAATATCCTTATCTATGTCATGAGCCTTTTAATGATGCTTACTTTATTGACTTATGGACGTTTAGAAATCTATCGTAGTTTTGTAATTACTCAAAAAGAACTGGAGCGTTACAGATCTAGGATTGGCCACCTTGCTATCGATAATGGTGCTCAGCAATGGTATGCATGGACTACTTTTTCAAGTAAAGAGAACAGCAAAAAAAATTCGGCTCCTAAAGAAGCAAGTCCCCTAATTAATCTTTATTGGTTACTTCATCCGGAAGCTAGAAATTTTTATCCTCAAGTTGAGGCTACTTACCGCGAATTATTAAAAAAGATTATCCATCAAGTTTTTGGCGAGCAAACAAATTTTAAAGAAGCCTTAAATATTAATCCTCAGCTGGTCGATGATCTTATTCAGGCAATTGAAGCAGCTGGCCATAAATTAGCGCTTGAAAATAACCCTATAAAAACAAAAAATGGCTTAGAAAACTTAGATTTAGGCCAGCCTTTTCTCCAAGATATTTACTATTCATTGCTTAAAGGGTACAACTTGAGCCCCTCTGTAAATCTAGGGAATAAGCATCTTAATTTGCCTACCGAAAATATAACTGCGCTGGATAGCAACGAGAATAACAAATCTTTAGATGAAGGCTTTGAAGAATATAAACATACTGCTCATACAATTTCCTTATTGGACTTTGTTACTCTTAACCCTCAAAAGACCAAAATAAGAGTGTATTTAGCCCCAAAAGCTATCCTATTAGCCATCTTTGGAGATCCTTCTACGGTAGAAGAAATCTTACAACAGCGCATCAGCCTCTACTACCAGGTTAAAAAAGCTGAAGATAATCAGCTAGCCACAGAACAATTTAAACATGCCTTTGCTACGCGTGCTATTAATATGCCAGAAACAATGTTAGATTTTACCGTAACAGCTACAGATCCTCGCCACTATAAGGTACCATGAATCTACCCAACATTTTACAACAAGCTCTCGAACGTGAGGCCCGCACGTTAAGGGGAAGTGCTTTACAACAGGCTACACAAGAACTGAGTGAGCGTTATCGCAATGAGAAGCAACGCCAAAAAATTATGCAAAGTAAGCAACATTTTGTGAGCAGCCCCGAGCAACGTATAGCCTACCTACTTTCACGTATGCCAGCAACCTTTGAAGCGATAAGATACGTGTTAAATAAATTAAAAGAACGTTATGAGGGAATCTTCGGCTCTGTACTGGATGTAGGAGCAGGCCCCGGTACTGCCATGTGGGCTGTTTCCGAGCTATTCCCTCATACTTGTAAAATCACTCTCCTTGAGCAGGATAACTTTTTAATTTCTTTAGGCAAAAAATTAACCTTGCAAGCTAAGACTTCTTTATTCAGAGAGGCGCAGTGGGTAGAAGGAGATGTTTTAAAACAAGATTGTTTTCCAGAAAGTGATCTAATCATTGTATCTTATGCCATGGGAGAGTGGCCTAAGCCAGTATGGGGAGAGATAATTAAAAAACTATGGAAAAGTGCTAGGCAAGCGTTGGTCATCATTGAACCAGGCACCATGCTAGGGTTTCAGGTAATTAGACAAATACGCCAGCACCTCATCGACTTACAAGCACATGTTTTAGCTCCATGCCCCCACCAGCATGCATGCCCCATGGCAGAAAAAGATTGGTGCCACTTCAGCGTTCGCTTAGAAAGATCCCCTTTTCACAAGCAAGCCAAAGGTGCCCTTCTCGGCTATGAAGATGAAAAATTTTCTTATATCATTTGCACGAAAGCTGCTACCGCTTTGCCGGAGGCACGTATTCTACGCCATCCTCACAAGCACTCGGGCCATCTAAGTTTTAAGCTCTGCACGCAAAACGAAGGATTGGCGGATAGAATAATTTCACGGCGCCATGGAGAGCTCTATAAAAAAGCCCGTAACTTAGAGTGGGGAGATAGTTTGTAACCTACCCCCTAATTTCTTTTTGATAGCTTCTTATTTAAATTCGGCATATCAATCAAACATGCTATTAAAAATAGTTTTAATTTATTAAAACCAGCCCATTTATGGGATTTTATTATTAAATTTTTAGTTATATTTATATAATACAAACAATTGCTTAGCCAACCTGCCGATTAAGTAGATAATTTTTTTTTCATTCTTACTTGAACAAAAACCCAAATATTCATAGGCTGTGGAAAAAACTTTTGAAGAAAATTGGCATCTGCTATGGCAAAAAATTTCTCCTCACTTTGCAGCCTCTCGAATGATGAAGCACTTTATCACCTTTTAAAAAAAGAACATGATTATTATAAAGACATTTTAACTCTAACTCATTATGAGCATGAAAAGTTAATTTCGAAACATCCTCCTCAGGAAATGCATTCTCTCCTTAGCAAGAAAAAGGCTTTGGTAGCTTGTATACGCGATATTGAAAAAACCTTAACACCCCTTAAAAAGTATTGGATAAATAAATCTTCTCACGACCCTTCTTCTTTGCAAATTAACGAACTGCTGACTTCTTTATGTGATATTCTTAAAGAGATTTTACAGCTCGATCTTGTTAACCAAAAATTGCTAAAAAATCTTCTTTCACAGCTCCCTCAAGTAGAGATGGATAATAAAAAAATCTAAATTTATTTTATAAAAATTTTTTAATATAAAGTTGAGACAGCTATAACCGTACTTATAACCCCCCAAAACAATAAACCTTGCTATAGCCTAGGAAAGGATTGGCTTTTTAAATTTTCCTTTCAGCAGGGCTTTAGAAATAAACGCCAGATATTAAACATACATATAGTTTATACCTACTCATTTGCCATTCCTTCTGCAAGCTCTTTATTTTAATAAAGAATAGATAGAAGCAAGCGCAGAGCTAAATGGATTTTTATTATTAAATAGCCCTTAAAAGACTTTTACAGGGAAGTTAATATGCCTATTGAAAAAGTACTTATTGTCGACGATGAAGCCTTGATAAGGGATTTTTTAGCTGAAACCTTAAAAAGAAAATCTTTAGATGTCACTACTGCTGAGGACGGCCTTAAAGCTCTAGCTCTAATTAAGGAGCACCTATTTGATATCGTCATCACCGACATGAAAATGCCAGATTTAACAGGAATTGACTTACTACAAAAAATCAAAGAAATTTCTCCCCAAACAATCATTATTGTGATAACCGCCTATGGAAGCATTGAAAACGCTGTGGAAGCCATGCGTTTGGGAGCCTACAATTATTTAATCAAACCTTTTTCTCCCGATACCTTAGAAGCAGTTTTAGAAAAGGCTCGTGAACATCTAACCCTTATCCACGAAAATCATTATCTTCGTCAGCAAGGACCAGGTAGTGCCTCCCAATCTTTAGTGATTGGAGACAGCGTAGCTATAAAAAAAATTATGGAGGATGTGATTCAGATTGCTAAAAGCAACGCTAGCGTATTTATCAATGGAGAGTCTGGTACTGGCAAAGAAGTGATTGCACAAGCCATCCACTTCCATTCTCAACGGTCCCACAAATCTTTTATCAAGGTTAACTGTGCCGCCATTCCTGAAACTTTGGTAGAAGCAGAGTTTTTTGGCCATGAGAAAGGAGCTTTTACAGGAGCAAATGCTAAAAGACTAGGACGATTTGAGCTGGCTAATTCAGGCACTCTTTTACTTGATGAGGTAACAGAAATTCCTATAATTCTTCAGGCCAAGCTTTTACGCGCGATTCAAGAACAAGAATTTGAGCGTATTGGGGGAACAAAAGCGGTTAAAGTGGATGTGAGGATCATCTCGACTTCTAATCGTGATATCAAGGAGGCTATCTTTCATAAACACCTGCGCGAAGATCTTTATTATCGCTTAAATGTCATCCCTATCCATCTGCCGCCTCTAAGGGAGAGAAGAGAGGATATCATTCCATTAGCCAGGCATTTCCTAGAAAAATTCTGCAATGAAAACCATAAAGAAAACAAACAACTCTCCTTAGAAGCAGAGAAAAAGCTATTAGCTTATCCATGGCCCGGCAACGTACGGGAACTTGCTAATATCATCGAACGAGCGGTAGTAATGGATAGCACCAGCAAAGTTTCGCCTGATCACCTATTCATTGATCCTCAAACAAGTTTTAAATCAGAAAAATTACCAGCGGAAAACGGAGAATTTCCTACAGGCCTTTCTTTACAAGAACTTGAAAAGCGCTTAATTATTGAGACTTTCCATCAACAAGATAATAACCAAACCAAAACTGCTAAAATTCTAGGAATAAGCACACGCAAGTTACGTAATAAGCTCCAAGAATATAGTCTTTTAAAATCAGCCGAATAAGGGAAAATATTAGAACATCTTTAGAAAGAGCTAATAGAGACTTTGTAAAAAAGTTGGGTCATCTGGGCTTGTGCTTCCCCTCTTTTCTTTTCTCCTGAAGAGATTAATACTTTGATAATTTTTCTATCCTACCTTCTAAAGAAATTATGCCTGTATAACCAAAAAAGAAATCAACCTTTTCCCAAACTGACTTCCTTCAACGAGTTTTTATTAAGTGTAGGATTACAGGCTTAAAAAAAACTTACGTCTGCATACCTAACCCTCTAAAAGCTGTTTCTTTAGTTAAGAGAATATTTTTATAGGGTAGATGATTGCATAAAGAGGAGCGTAAAAGCGTCTTGCATAAAGAGTTGCCAAAAAGGGAATTACTTATTTCATTGGAATTTATTAACAGTTATCGATATAATTTGCTGTAGGCCCAGCCTCACTTTTGAATTTCTTCCATATTATTTTATTGAATAAGGAGATATTTCTACCATGCGAGCCATCTTACTGTCTTTACTAGCAGCCGGGGGTTCAGCCTCATCCAATCTGTTTTTCCGCAAGAACTCTCAAAATTCCTCTGCCTCAAACCCTACCACCTATCTCTTAGCTTTTTATTTAACTTCTTTTCTATTTTCCTTTATTCTTTATCCCACTATTTTTTTCGAAAGCCTTAATTTGAAAATGTTAGGAATCGGAGCTCTTGTAGGGCTTTTAAATATAGCGTTAATGTTTTTTACCTCTTGCGCCTTACATAAAGGGCCTGCTGGATTAACCTTTGCCTTTCAAAATACAAGTGCCGTTTTTCCAGGGATGATTTTATTTGCTTTATTCGGCTCGGAAAATGGTTTCTCCTATTCTTATCAAAAACTATTAGGGATTTTATTAGTCATAGGAGGCCTTTTTTTAGGAGCCAAAGGTGAAGCTAAAGGCAGCCTAAAAAGTTTATATCCTTGGTTGAAATATGCTCTTGCTTGCTTAGCTGTTCAAGTGCTTGCCCTAACATTTATGCAAGCACGTTGTGTGATATGTCCTACAGTAGAAACAGCGGCCCCTAGTTATGCTCTTGTCAGCAAAGAGGATGTGAGTTTCATGTTAGGACAATTCGGAGTCGCTTGTCTAATTCAAGCCATTTATTTCCTTCGCCAAATGAATACATGGACTACCACTACTACAATGTATGGGGTTTTAGCAGGTCTGGCAAATTTTGCTTCCACAGCTTTATTACTCTTAGCCACCAAATGGGCTCTTCCCATAGAGAAAGGTGTTTTATTTCCTTGTTTTGCTGTAGGTACCATCATCGCCTGTAATATATGGGCTAATAGGCTATATGGAGAAAAATTCAATTATACCTCTAATGCCATTTGCGCAGCTGGAATTATACTCAGCCTTCTAGCGTAGTTTTTTCCAAGATGCCAGACAAAATTTTATAAGTATCCTCATCTTTCTTGCGGTATTAAATTTTGCTGTTTCTTCCGCCTTCCTCTCTTTCTTAAAAGGGCAATAGGCTGCCTTTCGCTCTATTGCTCTTCTTATACGCTTTCACACTACTTCTTATGTAATCCCATACTTTATAAAATTCTTCTCATTAAGTAGAGAGGCAACTTTCAGAGGGTTAGGTATGCAGACTTAGGTGCGCCACGAACTTTGACCCGCCGTT
>NZ_JRXI01000174.1:0-2810 GCF_000813645.1 Neochlamydia sp. TUME1
ACAAGCATTTAAGGAATTGATTAATCGCTGGCTGCAAGGCTTACCGCAAGAAATGAAAGATCAGCTATTAGTGATGGATGGAAAGCGGCTAAAAGGCGTTTTCAGATAATAAGAATATACACGCATATTGTCGAGATATTTGCTGCCGAAGGACGCTTAGTAATTGCTCAAGAGAAAGTACCTGAAAAAGCTATTGAAACCCAAGCAGTGCCAGCCTTGCTCGAGGCTATGGATGTCAGTGGGGCGATTGTATCGATGGATGCACTTTATGCCCATATAGATACCATTGATGAGATTTTGAATAAAGGAGCGGACTATATAGTAGGAATTAAAGGTAACCAAGGCCATCTTAAAGCAGAAGCGTATAACTTCTTTGAGCAAGCAAAAGCAGTTAATTACCAGGGAGTAGAGGGAATAACTCGAGAGGAAACTTATGAGAAAAATCGTGGTCGCATAGAAAGTCGTCATGTGTGCGTAGTCAATGCCTTACAGTGGCTTCCTCAACGGGAGAAATGGCATTTGCAGTCCATGATTGAAGTACGTTCTGAACGGAAGGTAGCAGATAAAGTAGAACAAGCTATCCGCTATTATGGGTCTAGCCGAAAAGCAGGGGCCAAAGAATTTGCTAAGTGGATTCGAGCGCACTGGGCGATAGAAAATAGTTTGCACCATGTAATGGACGTGGTATTTAAAGAAGATGCTTCATTAAGTGATGTAGGCTTTAGTGCTGAGAACATGGCTTTAATCAGACGCTTAGCTACTAATATAATAAGAACGATGGATTCAGGACGAGGGATTACCGATGCTAGACGAAATGCCACTTATGCACCTAATTATTTGAGAGGATTACTAGGTAAGGTGTTTATCAAATAATTCTCATCAAAACACCCTGAGACCACGAGCTCGTCATGAGAGCTGTCAAGAAACACACCGAAAACAAATGGATTCTTCTGTATATAGAACGCTGGCTAAAAGCGCCAGAGCAAGATGCAGACGGGAGACTTATAAAAAGAGATAGAGGAACTCCACAAGGAGGCGTAATCAGCCCTTTACTAGCCAATCTATTTCTTCATTATGCCTTAGACGAATGGATGAGGAAATGCTATCCACGTAATCCATTCGAGCGTTATGCCGATGATATAGTGGTTCACTGTCAAACGGAAGCGCAAGCCAACGAAATAAAGAAAGCTATTGCAGAACGCTTAGCTCAATGCAAACTGGAGTTACATCCTGCAAAGACAAAAATCGTCTATTGCAAAGATGATCAAAGAAGAAAAAGATACCTAAACGAGAAATTTGATTTTCTGGGATATACTTTTAGAGCCAGAAGATCAAAGAATCGGTATGGAAAGCACTTCATCAACTTTAGTCCCGCAGTAAGCAATAAAGCAAAGAAAGCAATAACGAGTACGATGAGAAGTTGGAAAATGCATCTGCGCAGTGACAAGAAGATTGTAGATTTATCAAGAATGTTTAACCCCATGATAAGAGGTTGGATCAACTACTATGGTAAATACTACAAATCAGAACTCTATCAAATTTTCAATGTTGCAAACCGTACATTAGCAAGGTGGGCGGAAAGGAAATACAAGAAGTTAAGAGGCCACAGCAGAAGGGCAATGCATTGGTTGGGAGGGATCGCAAAACGAGAACCTCAGCTATTTGCTCACTGGAAAATGGGCGTCATACCTGCGACTAGACAATAGGAGCCGTATGAGCTGAGAGGCTCACGTACGGAACTGTGAGAGCGTGAGGGTGTGATCCCCTCGCGCTACTCGACTTTTTTTAAAGCGTATTAGAGGTTATCTTAAAACCCCCTATTTTGCCTTATCCATCTGCTTTATCAAAGACCTAATAGGTTGATGCAAAACAACTTATTTAAGATAATTTTGAGAGAAAAGGGAGGTAAAGATGAGCAATACATATCCTAGTCATTTATCAGATCGTGAATGGGAAGCCATTAAAATTTACTTTGAAGTAGATTACAGCAAAGGAGGCAGACCTATTAAACATACAAAAAGAGAACTATTGGAAGCTATTTTTTATGTCTTAAGAACCGGTTGCCAGTGGCATTATCTACCCAAAGACTTTCCGCATTGGAAAACGGTTTACACTTACTTTAAGAAGTGGAAAGACGCGCACTTGTTTGAGAAAATCAATCATCATTTAAGGAAAAAATTAAGAGTGATAATGGGGAGGAACCTCGATCCCAGCGCTGCCATTGTCGATAGCCAGTCAGTTAAAACAGTAGAAAGGGGGGGCTCGCAGGTTATGATGGTGCTAAAAAGGTTAAGGGGCGTAAAAGGCACATTGTAGTGGATACGCAAGGCTTTTTATTAACATGCTATGTAGGGGCTGCTGACGAAAACGATCGAACGGCCTTAATTAAGCTGTTAGACAAATGCAAAAGCCTGTTTTCAACTATCACCAAGGTTTGGGCGGATATGGGCTATCAAGGCACTGTATTAAAGCAAACCTGCCAAGATCAGTATAACATTGACTTTGAGATTGTTAAAAGGCCTCGTCGTAGATTTCGAGTACAAGAGGATAAAATAGAAGAGTTTTTAAAAACCATTGATTTAAGCTTTAAAGTCCTGCCCAAGAGGTGGATTGTAGAGAGGACTTTTGCATGGATTGGGCGTAATCGAAGAACTTCTAAAGACTATGAGTACCTAACAACTACGAGTGAAAATTGGATTTATCTATCGATGATTAGACTGATGTTAAGGCGAATTAATAAGTTAAAAGAGGGGTTTTAAGATATCCTCTTATAGTGGTTTGAATTTTAAATTTCTGTTCATTAACATATG
>NZ_JRXI01000175.1:0-4657 GCF_000813645.1 Neochlamydia sp. TUME1
AGCAAAAACATAGATTTCTTAAAAATTATTTTCAACAAATGAATTGGCTTAAAAGTGGTTTTTTCAAAAGCTTTATACATCTCCTCTATTCTCTAAACCTCTTAAACCTAGCGCATGAACTATCAGTATTCCTTACGTGCAAAAAAGCTTCAAAGCGTCTTACATCCTTCAGTTTATATGGAACTTAGATTAGCAAGGATATGCAAGTCATCCTGCTACCGTTTGAGAAGGCTTTCAATCCACTTTGATGGAGCAACAAGGAAGCTGCCAAATCTCGGCAGGAAGAGTGGTGAATTGATTATGCTCTAACCTAAGTTCTATCAGCCGAAAAAGCTGCCCTATCTCTGCAGGAAGAGTAGTGAGCTTATTGTTGTTTAGCCGAAGCATTTGTAGCTGAAAAAGCTGTCCTATCTCCGTAGGAAGAGTAGCGAGCTGATTATGTTCTAACCTAAGTTTTATCAGCCGAGAGAGCTGCCTTATCTCTGCAGGAAGAGTGGTGAGTTGATTATGCTCTAAGCTAAGCGTCTCTAGATAAGAAAGCTGGCCTATCTTTGTAGGAAGAATGGTGAGTTGATTATGCTCTAGCCTAAGTTCTCCCAGCTGAGAGAGCTGCCCTATCTCTGCAGGAAGAATGGTGAGCTGATTATGCTCTAGCCTAAGTTCTCCCAACCGAGAGAGCTGCCCTATCTCTGCAGGAAGAGTGGTGAGCTTATTGTTGTTTAGCCAAAGCGTTTGTAGCTGATAGAGCTGTCCTATCTCGGCAGGAAGAGTGGTAAGCTGGTTATTATTTAAAATAAGCTCTACTAGCCCGGAAACCTGCCCTATCTCAGTAGGAAGAGTAGTGAGTTGATTATGTTCTAACCTAAGGCGCCTCAGCCGAGAGAGCCGTCCTATCTCTGCAGGAAGAGTAGTGAGTTGATTATGCTCTAAGCTAAGCGTCTCTAGATAAGAAAGCTGTCCTATCTCTGCAGGAAGAGTGGTGAGTTGATTATCCTCTAAGCTAAGCGTCTTTAGATAAGAAAGCTGTCCTATCTCTGCAGGAAGAGTGGTGAGTTGATTATCGTCTAAGCTAAGCGTCTCTAGATAAGAAAGCTGTCCTATCTCTGCAGGAAGAGTGGTAAGCTCGTTATATCCTAAATCAAGCAATGCAAGTTGAAAGAGCTGCCCTATTTCTGTAGGAAGGGAAGTGAGGTTGTTGCCATTTAAATAAAGCTCTTCCAACTGAGACAGCCGCACTATCTCTGCCGAAAGAAAGGTTATTTGATTGTCTTTTAAGTCAAGTTTTTGCAGCTGAGACAGCTGCCATATCTCAGACGGAAGAGCGGTAAGCTCGTTACGTTCTAAATAAAGCACCGCCAACTGAGAGAGCTTTCCTATCTCTGCAGGAAGAGTAGTAAGCAGGTTTTCGCTTAATTGAAGGGCTTCCAACTGAGAAAGCTGTCCTATTTCTGCAGGAAGAGAGGTAAGCAAGCTTCCGCTTAATTGAAGCTCCTTCAACTGAGAGAGCTGCCCTATCTCTGCAGGAAGAGAGATTAGCTGGTTATTGTTTAAGTAAAGTACTTGCAGCTGAGAGAGCTGCTTTATTTCTGCAGGAAGAATAGTAAGCCGATTGCAGCTTAAGCCAAGGACTTTGAGATGAGAAAACTGACCTATCTCTGCGGGTAAAAAGGTTAAGTCAATTAAGCCTAAGTCTAACTTCGTAATACCCTTGCCATGCCTTTCAATCCACTCCCTAAAAAGCTCTCCTTTATCTTTTAAAGGCAAATGCTTGATATTTTCTTGATCTAAGTATTCTTCTCCTCCTGGAATTTGTTTCCACATTAAAAGACGATTAATATTTTTAAGATATGAGTAGTAAGTAGCTAGGGTAAAATATCTTTTTTCCTCGGTTTTCCATTTGAATTCCAAAGGAGAAAGAGACTTAGATAAAGTAAAGATTTGGTTAAAGATTGCTTTTACCTTTGTAATTTCAGAAAGCTCATCTTCTAGCTTATAAATCCTATCTAAAATAAGAGCCTGCTCGTTAACATTTCCATGAGGAAAATGAACTTTAACTATTTGCTTATAAATGCAGGGCATGACTTCATCCGCCAAAAGATGCCGCCATCTTTTACAAACGCTAAATAAGGGAGGGTTGACGCAATCTTTTAAAATATAGGAAAGTATTTCATTAGGTAAGTCTTTAAGGGTGATAGAAGGAATTACATTCATTAATAGTGCCTCTTTAAAATTAATAATTATTTAAATAAATATAAATATATTTTTTAGACATTTTTACAGGGTGTTCAGATGAAAATTATTTGACAAACACCTTGCCTAGCAATCCTCTCGAATAATCAGGTGCATAAGTGGCATTTCGTCTAACATCGGCAATCCCTCCTTGCGAATCAATAGTTCTTATTATGTTGACAGCTAAGCGCCTGATTAAAGCCATGCTTTTTAGCACTAAAGCCTACATCACTTAATAAAGCATCTTCTTTAAAAAACATATCCATCGCATGATGCAAACTATTTTCTATCACCCAGTCTGCTCGAATCCAGTTTTAAACGCATGTTAAAGCGGATTTCCACTGGCTTCAAGTTTTTCTAACTGAGGAAGCTGTCGTATCTCTTTAGGAATAGTAGTGAGCTGGTTTTGACTTAAATCCAGGGCAGACAGCTCACGAAGTTGTCTCATTTTAGCAGGAAGAGCAGTTAGCTGGTTTTGCTGTAAGTCGAGCGTTTCTAATCTAAAAAGATTTCCTATTTCGGAGGGAAGAGCAGTGAGTCGGTTTTGCTTCAAGCTAAGCGTTCTTAGCTGGGATAAATGCCCTATCTCTTTAGGAATGGAGGCAAGCTGGTTATCGTTTAAGTAAAGGCCTCTCAGCTGAGGCAGCTGTCCAATCTCCGCAGGGAGAGCGGTGAGCTGGTTCTGCTGTAAATCCATGCCAGTCAGCAGAGAAAGCTTTCCAATTTGCGCAGGAAGAGCCGTTAGATAATTATTGCTTATATTAAGACCGCGCAGCTGAGAAAGCTGCCCAATTTCGGCAGGTACAAAGGTTAGCTGATTTTGGCTTAAGTTAAGGTATTTTAGCCTAGGCATTTGTCCAATCTCAGGAGGTAAAAAGGTTAGGCCTAAAGCCGTTAAAGTTAGACTAGTAGGGAAGAAGAGTAATGGCTGCTTTTTTATCCACCCTTTTAAAAGTTCTCCTTTTTTCTTTAGAGGCAAAACTTTAACTTCTTCTTGATTTAAATAATTTTTTCCTCCCTCCAGCTTCTGCCAAAGTAAGAGACGGTTATTATTTATAAGATAGGAGGTATAGCTAGCAAAACTGAAATCCTGCTGTTTCTTATTTTCTTCTTCGAACTCTAAAGGAGAAAGAGATTTAGCTAAGGTCAAGAGGTGCTTAAAAATATGCTTCACTTTTGCTTCAACGGATAGGACAGGTTCAATTTTATAAATTTGATCCACAATACGAGCATGCTCGATAAGATTTCCACTTTCATATGGAAAGTGAAAATTGATTATCTCGTTATAAAGAGAGGCCGTAGGGTCTGAAGAAAGAGCTTGAATGCTAATAGTGGAAAGCTGAGGAGGGGCTATAGGAAGAGAAGAAGGCTGCTGGTAAATTTGCTGCAGCTTTTCTAGGGCAAATTGCCTCACCTTTTTATTTTCACCTAATAAATTTTTTGTCCATCGATAGCTTACCTTTTCTTTCTCGGTCAGTTCTTCACCCTCCTGGCTGACCAGCTCTTCTAATTGGTTTTCAAGCATTTCCTTTAAAGCTGGATTGGCTTGAATTTGCGGTTCTTCTAAAAGGTTAAATAAAAGTTCATTATAGCGTTCTTTAGAAGATTCCGTAGAAAAAGACAATTTTTCTTTATCTTGTTCGGAGGGAAGTGACAATGGCTTTAAAGAGGAGGATGATAAAATCGAGGAAGGAAAACCAGAGGAACGTTTAAGGCAAAATTCTAGGTAAGCCTGAGCTTTTTCATAAGTAGGGCTTAATTGTAAAGCTTGCAATAAAGCTTCTATAGCTAATGTATGATCTCCTTTTTCAGCACTTTCTTTGCCCTGTAGGAAATGTTCTACAGCTTCTGGGCTAGGTTCGTGCTTATGTTCTTCTAAAGGATGCGACTCGGCAGTATCGGCTAGGTGTCTGATAGTGTAGTTGGGTATATATCTTTCAATAAGCTGCCTATCCAGAGGGCAGAGTTTATTACGCGCTAAACATTGGATAGCGGTATCCTCATTAAAAGTATGACCACAAGGGATCAAGGTAACCGCCCGGTTCATCAACTCTCCTGACACAGCATCTTCTATATTCTCTGAGACTATGGTTCTAAAGTCTGTCTGTGCGCTTGAAATAGGAGTAGAGGGTATCATATAAGCTCCTTTATGATATGGCCAGTTAGTTTATTAGGTTCATATTTAATGTGCCTTTTTAAGAGCTTGCCCTAGCTTTTATGTGTATAAGATTTAATCCTTCTCTCTTTTTTAAGCAATTTTTATTTTGATTGTGCAACAATTTTTCTGTAAAATCTGAGATCTTTTTTTCTTAACCTAATTTTTTAAAGTGTTTTGCCCTTTTTAGATTGTTCGCATCAATTTTAATGAGCCCCCCCTTCATGGAGTGAGGGGACACACTTAAAATTGACACTCACAATCTTAAGAGGC
>NZ_JRXI01000176.1:0-5157 GCF_000813645.1 Neochlamydia sp. TUME1
CTGCGGTAAAAGCGGTTGTAAGATTCTCCATTGAGTATCTGTCAGTCCTTCAAATCTTCCTGGCATACGTCTTCTCCTTCTTAAAAAAGAAGAGTATACACCACTAATTTAAATTTTTCAATATTATCGGGATAGGTTCATGAAGGCGATTATAATCTTTCTGCGGCAGGAAATTGCTTTACTTTAGGTATGACTCTTACCTCTTTACTATAAGAAATTTCGACGCGAGGCCTAGCCTAAAGCAACTCTACCTAATTTGAGTACTTATCATGCTCTTTTTTTAATCTTCTTCAATGCTTATCTGCTTTAATAAAGAAGATGGAAATACTTCAGGTGTTTTTTAATCCTTTCTTTTAACGAAGGATCTATCACTAGGTGTTTAAGAGATGAGGAAGTGTTTAGGAGTAAAGCCAAATCATATAGGTAAAAATTTTCCTTCATATACCTTATATTAAGAGATTCAAGTTCTAACAAAGCAGCTAAATGGCTAAAGCAACTACTATTAATTTTTGTAAAACTTAAGTTTAAGTGCTTTAATCTTGCAAGCTTGCTTGCCAGTGCTTTTACGCTTTTTCCTTTTAATTGGGTACAAAATCCTACATTGAGCTTTTCAAGAACAGGAGCCGTTTGGGCGAGTTTTTGAAAGGCTTCGTTAGTAAAGCCTTGGCAAGAAGTTATGTTTAGAGATAATAAAGAAAAAAAGGAATGCTTAAAGAAAGAATCCTCAATATGGCAGGCAGTAAGGTTTAACTTCTCAAGGGATAACTTTCCTATCTCTTGCGCTAATACAGCGGGCGCTAATTGTTGGCAAAAATTAAGCTTTAAGCTTCGAAGCTGAGGAGTTTGGCCCATAATAGCCTGAAAGCCTAAATTAGTAAGTGAAGAACAATAAGAAAGATCTATTTTTGCCAAATAAGGAAAAAAGCAATGGTCGCTAGATCCTAGCTCTTCCCCTGTTATGTGAGAGCAGCCACTCAAATTTAACTTCACTAGCTGGCGCGTATTTTGACTTATACTTACTAAACTAGAGTCACTAATTTTTTTACAATCCCTTAATTTTAATTTTTCTAGTCCTCTACAGCCTTGGGCTATTATTTGAATAGCTTTATCAGTGATGCTTGGAATAAAACTTAAGTCCAGTTTTTTTAATTGAGCACAGCTAGAAAGAGCTTGAGCAAATCTTATTTCTAAAGTAGGGCCGGCGTTTAAAGCTAGCATTTTCAGAGAATGACACTGTTCTACAAGCAAAGAAATCCCTTCTTCAGTCATTTGCTTGGCAGATGAAAGCTGAAGCTTACGCAATACTTTTGCATGCTGCTGTAATTTTAAGAGACTTTTATCTGTTAAAGAATCAGCAGATTTGCAAACTACTTTTGCTAATAAATTGACTTTGTTTACAGCTTTTATAAATTCCTCATCTCCTAATTGAAGGCATCCTAAGTAATCAAAGTATACACTTGTGGTTTCTTGCAGCGTACTTTTTCCGCGATGTATACGCGCCTTTTTAGCTAACAGATCTGTATCGTTCGCTGGTAGAATCGTTTGATTTTCAGGATAGCTAGGTTGCCACTCTGTAGAAGAAGGAAGTATTTTATCAAATTTACTTCCATTGAAAGGATTAAGAGGGAAACAATTCATTTTTCTTCCTGTATTTATAGCTCTCGCATTTTAAGTTATAAAAACTATATTTTTTTAATGCAAACTATTTCATTAAATAATCTAATTAATCCATCAATTATAAATAAGCTAGACGCCATTTAATTATAAACCTATCTTATTAATTGATTTGCCTAAAAATTTTTAAGCTAAAGGTGAAAAATGCTTGCCAATATTCTATCTTTTTTTCCATCTAAATACAGGGCGCCGATATTTTCTTTGCAGCTAAGATATTGATCGTTCAGCTTAAAACCCCATGCTTTTTAAATGAGATTTAGCCCCCTTAGCGATTTTTTCCAGGCTTTGCCATCTATCGCTCAAAGTAAAAGCTTCTCATTTTACAGCTTATAAGTATTCAGCATCCTCTCCTTTTGCTTTAAATGCAGGAAAAAGTCCTTGTCGATTTTTGATTATCTTGAAATGATGCGGATCTCTCGATTAATTAGAGTTTCCATCATCTGAGGTCCATCTCTATGGGTAGCAACCATTCTCAAAAATTATAAGCAAACTCTTTTTTTCTCCTAATAAATGGGAGCTGACTCCTTTTCCTTTATATCCATAAGATATCTCTCGTCTTTCTCTTTTTCTTCTTTGAAAGAAACATTGGCTGTTAAGACATTGGCAATTTGACTTTCCGGCAAGATCGTCTTTATCAAGCAAGGCGCGCTGTATCCTATCGAATGTGCTATCATCTTGCCATCTACCTATTTTCCTCTCTCAGTCCATACCGATGATTTTTACTTACTCTTCCAGGCTCTTCAGTAAGCATTGCTCTAAGCTGTGCCCGTGTGTTTTTGTTAAATCCCCTCATATTTTCCTAGCATCATATCCCTCCTTTTTTTACAAAAGAAAAAAATTCAACCTCGCCGCCTTATTCATTCGGCGGGTTTTCATTCCCCAAAGGTGCTACGTGAGATTTAATGGTGCCATCCGGATAGAAAAGCTGCGCTGTTATCAGTTTGCCACCCTCATAGTTTAAGAGCGTTTTAACTATCCCGGTAGGATAATAAAATTCCTGTTTTCCTTCCCATACCCCCTCTTCAAATACCTGCCTGCTATAAAGTTGGCCATTAGGATAAAAAAACTCGGCCACCCCTTCTTGCAGACCTTTTTCAAAATATGCGGAAGATAAAATTTGGCCTTGAGCATAAAAGAAGGAGCTTCCTTGGATTACTCCTTGGACTTTTGTTTGCTTACAAGTGATTTTCCCTGGCTTTGGAAAGGTAGTCGCAGGAAGCGTCACATGTTCATGCATAGCCATCTTGATGAGCTCCAGGTTAACCTTAGCCACATCCCGTAAAAAGCCAAAACGTTTAATGAGTAAGTCTAACTTCTCAAGCGCTTGTTGAACTTCTGAAATAGGGGCATGCTGTATACCTTGTAATTCTCGATTTAAAACGCGCGTATAAGCTTCATTAAAGATATGTAAGACGTAGCGATAGCCTATTTCTTCTGCCAAATCGCTCTCATAAAGTGCAGCTTTTCCTGTCTGTTGAGGAAAGCAAACTTTTCGATCTTTTTCCGACCGTCTTTTGATGACTCTGGTTTCTTCAATAAGAATTTCGAAATCTTCCACGCAACGCGTTAAGCTTTGTTGCAAATCTTGCATTAAGGAAGATATCTTTTCCTTCTTAACTTGAGGCATCGAGCTGTTAAAAATTTCGCTATGGATCATGCCTTTAAAGTCGTAATCTTCTTTTAAATATTTGTCAGCCACCTCTTCGAGAGTTTTATTGGGTACACCAGGAAATCCTAATCCCCCTTCGGTTGCATTGATTACCTTGATATCAGGATGAGCTTTAGCAAAGTCACCTATCCATTCAGCTTCTGCTATCCATTTCCATAAGGTATAGATAGGCTTTCCATAAATATCTGTTTTAAGCAGTGCCGCTTGATCGATATTCTGCGCTGTTGTAATGTCGGCGGCCTCGACGCGATTATCTTCTATGACGCCTGAAGCATAAGCCTTCATATCGGTATAGGCTAAATCCATGCCTACAAAAATAATGGGATTGCACCCTAAAGCATGCGCAATCTCTAAGCAAAAGTTAACGACATTATGCCCTTCCTCAATAGGTGTACCTTTAATTCCTAACCCTTCTTCAAAAAAAGAAGAAATATCATAGCCACCACTTCCTGTGACATACAGGCGTGGACCATGAATAGTATTAAAAGCCTTATGTAACAAGCGATTGCGATAAAAAAAAGGCGTTTCAAAAGAACTGTTGGTACTTAACCGATCATATTGAGGGGCATTGGGATCTATACCTGCACCAAAATGGGGTTGGATATCTCTTTTACTCAAAGCGTTTAGCGCCGATCCGCCTGCAAAAACTAAAGCCTTATTTAAAAGCTTACCTAGCAGAGAAAGATTTTTTTCTAAAGAAGGACCTGCCCCGCAAATGATAGCAGGAATATTACGAAATTTTCCAAAAAGCTCATCAGCTAAATAAGCACCTTCCAAAGAAAGAATATTAGGGTAGAAATTTTTGAAAAAGCCTACTCCATATTCAAGGTATTCTGTAAGCAGGCTGTTTTTAACGGATGCTTCATAAGCAAGCGTATGCTTTAAATGGGCATATTGCTCTGCTTTTAAATCTTGATATAATTTTAAACCTGATACCGTAAGGGTTGTTAAAAAAAATTCCAGTAAAGAATATGGAACAATTCTTTGCTTTTTTCCAGGTCTTCAAAAAAATGCAGCTGCACTTGAGGATCATGAACTAGCTGAAAGCCCAGATGAGTTTCAAAGAGGCGATGAATGACCGCTAGGTTATCTTCTAGGAAGACAAGGCGGCGTGAAGGATCTTCCTGAAGCCAGTCTTGAGCAGCTTGATAGTAATAACCTAAGCCTACACCATAGACATATATTAAGGGCACCTCAGCTAGCCTAGTCATTTTAAACCACTCTTTTGCTTCATCAAGAGCTCCTTGTTGACAATGAAAAAAGTGAGTTTCTCCCCTATGTTGAAATTTTAAATTTTGTTCTTCTTGCTTAGTTATACAAAATGTCAAGTCCTTACAATCTATATAGGGCAACAAAAGTGCTTTTTGCGGATTAGTACAAGACCATTTTTCGCAATTTTTTTGGAAGACATCGAGGCTATTTTTCATAAAGAATGGGTGGGTAAAAAGATAAAGATATAAAGATGGGCGTTCATCAAAATAGCCAAGGGATCTATCCAGGTATTTTCCCTTAATATTAAAAAGCTCTTTCCCTAATGTTCTAAATAAAATTAATGTAAGCTTTCATCCAGCTCGACATTTTATTTTGTTATGCTGTTAGTTAGGGTAAAGTTCCACTTCTTTTTGTAAGTTAAGCTTCTCAAATAGACCTTTAAGGCTCGCTTGCGTTTCAATCGTCAATTCAGACAAATTTTTTGTTAAGCCTTCTAGCTGAGCTTTAACTAGCCTCTCTGCTTCAGGAGTTTTCCACACAGCTTCTTTAGGGGCTTTGCCTTCTGTCCCTGAAATTCTTAACATTTCATGGCTATATCTATT
>NZ_JRXI01000177.1:0-5291 GCF_000813645.1 Neochlamydia sp. TUME1
CTGAAATTCTTAACATTTCATGGCTATATCTATTAAGCTTATCCATCTCTTTTTGCAATTCTAGCAAATCATCCTCAATGCTGGTAGATTTATCCTCATTTTTTACTTCCAAAATAGTGGGAGCAATAGTTACAAGAGCCTGATAGAGATTGTGGAGAGAAGTAGTTAAAGCAGTAGAGTGATTAGTCACTAAATCGAAATAATCTTTCCCTTGCGTGGTATCTTTTAAATGGGGCGTACCATCTTCATTCCATTTTTTTATTTCAAGCTTGTCCGAGTCGTTAGCATAGATAATTTCCTTGCTGAGGTTGCCATTAGAATGCCATTCTCGGGCCGTCCCTATAGGCAAATCATTCTCGTAATGGGCTTCTATTAACAGCATGGCGTCTTCATTCCACATCCTTTCCACACCATCTTTTTTTCCTTTTTTGAAATGCATTTGGCGTTTAATTCTACCGCTTGCATGGTACAAAAGGACCTCCCCATCCATTAAACCGTCTTGATAAGGGAGAATACTTTTAGGAAGGCCATTTAAAAAATAGTATTCTTGGCGGCCATGTAAAACACCTTTCCTATAACGCTTGATAGCATACAGCTCGCCTGTAAGGTAATAAAAGAAACCTTTACCCTTCAAAAGACCTTCCACATACCAATTTTGAGCAAGGACTTGGCCATTTTCAGCATAGTAGGTCGCGGGGCCATACAGTTTGCCTTCATGTAAAAAATTCTGGGTCTTTAAAGCCCCATTAGCATACAGCTGCTGTTCAACTTGACCTTCACATTTTTTCTTAAAATTTAAATGAAGCTCAGGGTCAATGATTTCCAAATAATTATCTAGAAAAGAGTAATGCTCTTGCTCACTCAAATTTGTACGTTCAATTTGTAACTTTTCTTTAAGAGCAAGAGTTTTTCTGGAAGGCGTAACTTCTGGATGATTACTTTCTTTAACTACCTTGGTAAGAAGAGAGCTAATAATATTTATATTATTTCTTGCCACCGAGGAAAGAAAAGAATATAAGCTTATCTCAAAAACAATTTTTTTCAAGAATATTTCTTTCTCTGAATAAAGTTGAGAATCGTATTCTAAATAAACAAGCCGGGGAAAGAAGATCTCTAAAAACCTGTCTTTATAATCACTTAAGATATATTTAAAAGCATCCAATACTTCAAGTTTGGCCAAGTTCTCTTCGATTGCCGGATTTTTGAGATGATCAGGTACCTCTTGCCCAGCCTCTACGCTCTGGTGAATTTTACTATTTTCAAGAGCGATAATACTACAATAGGTTTCGCAATCGAGTAGACTACGTGCAAATATTTCAAGGGTTTCTAATACTTTATAGGTAGTTAAGCCTTGAGGAACCCCACTGTTTTGAATTTCTCCATGCACCAACGAAGAAAAATCGTAATTTTTCTTTAAATAGATGGAGGCCGCCTCTGCAAGAGTCATATTGGGGACCCGTGTAAAGCCAATCCCTCCTTCGGTACAATTCAATAAAGTGATTTCAGGATATTGGCTGGCAAAATGCGAAAACCACAGGGATTCATTGATCCATTTCCAAAGAGTATTAACAGGCTGGCCATAAATGTCCTCTTTTACCAGGAGCTCTTCATGAGAATATTTGGTTAAAAAAGCATCTTTAGGATCTTGGATGGCATGACGTACCAAACCGGGAGCGTAGGAGCTATTATTCGAATAAGCTAAATCCACTCCTACTATAATAATAGGATTACATCCTAATTCTTTAGCAATCGATAAATTGAAATTAATCACATTATGACCTTCTTCTATAGGTACTACTTCAGGAAGGCCTAGCTGACTTTCAAACCATGCAGGTAGGCGATAGCCTCCAGCACCGGCTACTAATAGCCGCTCTCCATGCACCATTTTCAAGGCAGGATTGTACATGCGCTGCCTATAAAAGAAAGGAACCTCAAAGGCCGTATTAGATATTAATCGATTATAATGGGAAGGATTGGGATCTATTCCCAGGCCAAAATGGGGGGTAATTCCCGCTCCATTTAAGACGTTCATGGCTGTCCCCCCTGCCATTATTAATGCTTTGTCTTTTAGCTCTTTGAGAAGATGAATATTCTTAGCTAATGAAGGTCCTGCCCCACAAATAATAGCAGGGATACCTTTGAACTGATCGAGCATTTTTGATTCAATTTTAGAGGAAGGAATCTCCATTAAATTTTGATAGTAGTTATGAATAAAGCCTTTCTCGCCAGCTAAATTCATAAATTCGGCACTTATGCCGATGCGCATATCATGAAAAAAAGCAAGACGCGCTTGAAACTCCATCGTATGGAGCGTATCGCTCTTTTGATAAAATTTAAGTGCCGAAGCTTTAAAAGAAGCCAAAGAAAAAAGAGAAGTTACAAAGCCAAAGGAAAAATAAGATGTTTCCCATGAAAAATGAAAGAGTTTAGCTTGGGTATCATTTAAGAAAGCTGTGGCGCGCTCTGTTTGAAGAAAAAATTTTATTACTTCCAGGTTATTTTCTAGGAAAACTACATAGCGTTTAGGATCCTCTTTTAACCAATTCTTAATCACATCATAGTAATAACCCAGCCCGATCCCATAAATATACACCACTAGAGTATCTTTTAAATTTAAAGATAAAAACCATTGTTGCGCTTCTCTTTGGGGAGAAAGGGGAGAATGTAAATAGGCAGGCAAATCTTCGGAAATCTTTTGTAAATTCCATTCACCCTCTTCGTTAGCGATAAGAGCAATCTCTTGGCACTCTAAAACTTTGATTTTTTCTGCTGCATCTTTATTAAGAACAGACCATCTCTGCAAATTATGTGTAAAACGTTCATCATTTATCATCATTATCTACTTTCATTTATATAGTGTGGTTATTAGGAATGCTACAGAGGAATCCAGCCTTTTTTGCCCCCTACATGATTGAACTTTTCTTTTCTTTTGTCACCCAGCTGCTTGTTTTTTCTTTCCTCTTTTTGCTTTTCTGTCGCCGCTTTAAGTACATTTCTACAGCCTTCAAGTTGGCTCTTAAGATATTGTGTTTTCTCTAGAAAGTTTTGGATGTCGGGCGGAAGATGATCTTTTGATTCTAAAATAGTTTTTCTTAGCTCTTCTTGAGAGATTCCCATGCGTGAGGCTTCAGTATCAGTCATATGAGAAATTTCTTGAATCTGCCTGGACAAGCGCTGAATTGCTTCTTTGATTTCCGGGCGTGAATCCATCTCTTTATGCTGATTAGATAATAGATATTGGTATAAAAAGGTAACCTGACTAAGAATCTGCTCAAGAAAGGAAATTGGTTTCATAATAGCCATCAAAATTAAGTTGTTTAAGTTCCAAACTTAACCTAGCACTATTAAAAATTATTTCAAACTATTTTCACTTAAGCACTCATCCTTAAGAGCTTAGATTTATTCAAACTTGCTTTTTGGAGAATCGTAAGGATTTTCTAAATCTTCCCAATCAAAATCTGGCATTTCTTCTTTTGTCCCTATACTCAAGCCAGGATGAAGGACCCCTGCTGCTAAACGGACGATACAAGCCGTATATAGGAGGGGATGCGACCATACAAAATAATGCACATTTTGTCGCACTTTACTCCAGATCCTCTCACGCGTAGCTGTATCAGAAGTGCTACGTGTTTTGAAAAGATTCTTTGTAGCTCGTGCAACAGCCACTGCTTCTACCTTAATAAAACGAGGAACATAAAATGTACAGGACATGACTACACATTTGATGCGCCCTTTTAATGACCAAAACTGTCGTTCTGATTGATCCTCGGTATAAAGAGGAGGCTTACCAATATTTTTGATTTGTAAAACAGGATTGATAAGAGCTGGATCTTTGCCTATCTCTAATCCCCATGCTTTAATTTTTCCCAACATAGCTGACATCGTCTAAATCCTTGATTTATTTAAAATAGTACCATTTTTATATTTTTTCAAAATTATAAATTTAAAAATTTACTTAGTAACGAAATATATAGAGATAAAAAATAGCCAGCAAGAGAAAAAATTTAGAAGGGTATTCCAATATTATCTTATGATCGCTATAAAGCATAATAAACTCACCAAGGTAAATTTTATGCGTAGCTATTATGCACATCTTGCCAATGCAAGTCCACACTCTACCTTAAAAAATTTTTCCCCTTCCATTTTTCGTTCCTCTGCCATCTTTCCTGTAATCTCTTTACCCGGCATCTCAGCAAGACTACTGTTTATGGGATATTGGATGTTAAAAAGTCATGTGCAGGAAATTGCAGCTCAGATTTCTCTGCGTTCTAGTGAAGGAGAGCTCCTTTATCGAACCTCCTTGCATATTCGAGAAGCTAAAACTTACCGTATTGAGCTTATCGATCAGCTTATAGCCATAGGTATCCCCCTCGATCAGCCTTTCATAGGTAGTCTAGAAGTAGAATTTTTTTCTACTCGTCATTTAGTTTTTCCCTATCCAGCTGTTGCTATTAATTACTATGGCTCTGCTTTTAGTACTGTTGTTCATTCGGCTCAGCGCGTTTACAATAACTTCGAGGATATGCGCAATAATTCTCACTCGCATGTTCCTGAAGCAGGCTTTAATATTTATGCAGATGAAGATCATGAACCTTTTATTAGCATTATTAACGGTCCTGAAGCTCTTCACCAGGCTCCCCTTCTTATGGAGTTTTATAATAGCAAAAATGAAAAGCTTACCCATGAAATTTCTTATCCTACCTTACAAGCTTACCAAACCTGTCTTATCTACCCAAGTAGAGAGGTTGAACTTCAAAAATTTTTAGATGGCCAACCTGGGACTGCTAAAATTACATGTAAAGTCAGTTGGATATTCCCTCGTCTGCTAGTAGGAAATATCCAACGCTCCTTACCGGCTATGACAATTACTCATACCTATTATGATTGCTCTAAGGCTACCTTAGAAAGCGATTACTGGCGTCCAGCCGAGCCTCAGTGGCTTCCTGCTACTCTCATGATCCCTTTGACTTTACAAAGAAATTTATTTACAAAAGCATATTTTTATCCTATCTACCCCCCTAATACCTTAATTATTGATCTTGAAATCTACAATCAGGAAGGAAGACTTTTAGGAAAAAAAGACCAATGCTTAGCTTTGCATTCCCCGCAAAGCGGTTATCAATTCTTATCCTTCAAAGATATTTGCAAGAAATTAGCCCTGGATACTGAACAAAATCTTGCAGCGCGCTTAATCGCACGCACAGAAGATGGAAGTCGTATTCCTGCTCGTATCAAGCTAGGGTTAGATTTAGGAGTAGAAGGCCAGCAGATGCCTTGTAATATCTGTACAA
>NZ_JRXI01000178.1:0-9594 GCF_000813645.1 Neochlamydia sp. TUME1
TGTAATATCTGTACAAACCTCCAACCTTTTAATCCTGCCCTTGAGAACAAACCGACTTCTTTTCGGTGGGCCCCTATCCTTGCTGATAGGGAGAAATCTACTGTGTGGCTCATCAACTCATCTTCTCATGTAGACTACACCCGTTCTGCCCAAATAGACTTAACCTTCTTTCGCGAAAAAGATACACAGACGCTCAAGCGTACGATAATTTTGCCTCCCCATGGCTTTCGGATAATTTATGCCCAGGAAGATCAAGAGCTCTGCCAGTTCTTAGAAAATACTATCGGCTGGTTTACAGCTGTGAGCCCGAATCCCTATACAAGCACCTACTATTTTACAGAAGATTCTTCTGGAGTCGTAGGTGGAGACCATGGATTTTAATAAACAGTTTTTCTAGCAGATGAAGAGGGGCTTTTTTCCCCCGGTAAGAAAAAACCTATTTTTCTAGTTCTGCTAATCACCTTCTTACTTAGGTAAGCACGCCTTTTATTGACCTTAGTAGAGGTATGAGCATGGAGTAGGGGATTCATTTGCTCTCCATGCCTGGCTGCATTTTTTGTATTCTTTCTCTCTAAGCGAAACAATTTTTTTCTTACGTGTGCAGAGGGTTTTTTCTTTCTAGCCTTATTAATTACATTTTTGGCTAGATAAGCATGCTTTTTATCAATTTTGGCATGTAAATGGGGATTGAGTAGAGGGCTGATCTGCTCCCCGCGAGCGCCAGAATTTTTTTTCCGTATTGTTTTGGCTTACTGAATACTGATGAATAAGCGGTGAAATGAACTTATCAATATACTCTTGGTCTTCTGGCCCAAAAGGTACTCGCCCAAAAATAGCCTGAAAAGCTTTATTCTCTTGGATTTTATCATCTACTCTTCCAGTACGGTCTTCTGCACTTTTGCAAAAAAACTCTACACAATTAGACATCATCGCATGAATTTCTAAGTAATTAACTTGGAAATCAAGCACTGAATTTACTTCTTTATTTTTTTGGCGGTAAAACACGTCGATAGCTAGCTCAAATTTAAGGGTTAAATCGTTGATATGCTGGAGTTGTTGTACTTTTGCCAAATCGGAAGGCAGCTGATCAATTTCTCTTTTTAACTGGGATCTAAACTTTTTAAAAAGATTTTTTATTTCCGAGCTCTTTTGTATATAAACTTCAGATTTAAGTCTTAAATAATCTTTATAGTGATTGTAAACCTCTTTCTCATGCTGTTCAATTTTATCTTTTAAGCGAATAATTTCCCGTTTAAGGTCAGGCTTTTCGGGGTGGGAAAGATATTTTTCCATTAATCTATCCAATGAAGCATAAAGAGAAATAATCTCTTTAGCTTTTTCATTTTGAATCGCCTGCATATCCATTTTTGCTTGACGTAACGAAGGTGCCCCTTTCATCGATTCAATTTCTTGTAAGGTTACCATTAAAGAAGGTGGGAGGATAGACTGTTTTTGGAGGAAATCAAACACTTCTTGTTCAAACTCTATAAAGCCTTTAGCATTGTAAGAAGCTAAAGATTCAGCATCTTTTAAATGCTTTCCCATAGAGGTAGAGTTTACAGCCAATTCATTGGCTCCTAAGTTCATAAATGAAATATCAGGCTTAATCCAAACATCTTTTCCTTCTATTCTAACCTTAAGAAGCCGTTGATTATATATTTTTAAAGCTAAAGCGGATTCTTCTAGTTGAGTGGTTTCACTTTCTCCCGACCATTTTCCTGCAATCCCCTTTTTACGATTACGCATCTTATCTATTTTTTTGGTGATAATAACATCATCGTGCGTAAAGGAAGGACAAGAGGTCGATTAGGAGTAGTAACTAAAGAAGGATCAGCCTGAATCCTTACAGCCGCTAAATCAATTAAATTTTGTTTGCAATTTCGGCAACCGATAGCTTGCCTTTGCAGGGTATCTTTAATGGCGATTGGCGGATAGCTAGAATGGCGAATGGCATCAAAGAGTGTTTCTAGAAAATCCTCTCCCTCTCTGTAATGAATTTCTCCAAAAGAAGTAGCCACATAGTTAGCTAAACCTTCACGGTCTCTAACCGTGCTTGGTAACATCGCTCTTGCCATACGCTCACCTTTCTCATTAATAATAGAAGAAGGCTTTTGCATATGAAAAAATTGTTGATTTGAATCACCTAGGAAGTAGGTGTTGATAATGGTAGGTCTTCCTACTGCCACAATAAAATCTTTTTCTGCTTGAGCTAACTTGTCAATTGTAAACTCTTCTACTTGATTGAGCTGATTGATCGTAAATTGTATATCTTTGGCTAGCTGAGCGAGCAGCTCTTGGGCAATCTTATGCACCTGCATATAATGGTCTTCGCCAACTTTTTTATCAGGATGCTGGATATATTGGGGATCTATCTGAAATTTTTCCGAACGTATTTCCTGCATAAAATTTCTTTGAAGGTAGTCAAGAGTTTCTAATAGCTTCTCTTGGGCTTTCTGGCCCTCTAGGCTATCTCCTATAGGTAAATTTTTCACATGCCATTTAGCCGCATCTATTAACAGCCGCTGTCTTTCTATAAAACCTTCAGTCTTAGGCCCATGGTAAGCCTGGGGAGCATATTCATTAACCTCATAGGCTTGCCCCTCTCTGATTATTTTCCACCCAGTAATCCCATAATTTCCATAGGAATTAATCTCAAATTCAATTCCCTCCAGCTCTCCTTTCTGGATTTTTATGCCATGCTCCTCTGTCTGCGCATCGATAAGAGCAGGCTCTTCAGCTTGCAGCTTTTCTTTAAGGTCTTTAATGATATTTAAAATTAAGGCCGCCTCTGCTGCCGGCAAATCTTCTTCATCTTTTTCTCTAGCTTTTCCATCTCGACTGCTCTCTGATAGCTTGCTTACTTCTGGGAAAGCCATGATCTCCTTTTTATCTTCATCCCCTAAGGTTTTATTCAAAATTTTGGTAGATACATTCTTTATTTTATCGGAAGGAAGTTCTTTAATAATTTTGTATTGATGGCGGTAATCGTGAATGGCTTTGCCTATAAGCATTATTAGAGGGATAATAACAGTAAAATAAGAAATTATTTTAGCAGTGTTTTTAAGCAGTTCTTTCATATTTAGATGGCTAGCCCCCCATGAATAGCCACTCTCTTGGCTTTCCAATTTTTTAAATCGATGCCCTCCTTCTTTTCGTGAAACATTTTTTAAATGGAAATAGGAATCGAAAACATTTTTATTAGCATGATCAATCGCATCAGAAAATTGAGTTTTGTCTATGGCCATAGTTAACCCCTTATTTAACTAACTCTTATTAATATTATAATTTTAAATTAAAATATTAATCAATTAATTAAAGAATTAACTAAATCAGAATAAAAAGGTAAATAATTAACGAATTGATAGTCAGATAATTCAGGATCAAACCAGCCTAGCTTGTGCTCAGTTTGATTAATTAACGCTATAAAAGAAGCTTTGATGAAGCGGTTATAACCTATGACTTGAAGAATCTCTTTAGAAGAGATGGGAACTGCCTTACATTCAATAAGTAACAAAGGATGCAGGCTGTTTTCTTTGGGGAGATAACAAATAATATCCGCTCGCCTTTCGGGCAAAAGAGAGGTAAATATTTTCAGATGGGGTAAAGACTGCAGCTCTTTTTCTACTGCAATACATGAACGAGGAAATCCTAAATGCTGGATTAAAAGCTGGATCGCTTGCTGGCGAACAAGCTCTTCAGGGGTAGCTATTAGCCAGTTTTTACGAATAGCACAATAAATTTTTTGTTTTTCTTCTTTCTCCATAATAAGAAGCTCCAAAAATCCATAAGCTTTAGGTGATGGACTTTTGAAGCATTATCTAACTACCCTTCAGGCATGAGGAGACCATAATCTCCATTCTCTCGGCGATAAATGACGTTTAACTTACGATCCACTTCATTACGAAAAAGAAGAAAAACATCTCCTGATAGCTCCATTTTCATAAGGGCTTCATCTAAAGTTAAATATTTAAGAGGCTTTTTTTCTTGTTTAACGATATGATGAGGACGATATTCTTTATCTCTCTGGGATGCATTTTCAGCTTCAATTTCTTCGTTAATTTCGGCTGCTTCGACTTCCTTTAAAGGACGTAAGACATTTACGGCCATATCTACCATTTCAAGAGGCTTAGCATGATGATCTTTAATTTTTTGCTTATATTTTTTAAGTTGCGTTTGAATTTTATCTACTGCTTTATCAATAGATGCATACATATCATCTGTGACCGCTGAACTTTTAATGAGTATATGGTTCAGCTTAACGAGAAGGTTGACATGATGCTCAAACCTTTGAATATCCATTGTGATCGTTATATCTATAATAGGTATATCGTATTTTTCAATTTTAGAAAGCTTGTCTTTGATATAGCCTTCCATGGCCTCGGTTACTTGTACATTTCGTCCATTAATAGTTAAGCTATAGTCTTCATCAACAAATTCAGCAGCTTTAGATTTGCGGCTCATAGAAACCTCGATTTTATGGAGTTGAGATAGGAATTTTAAGTTCCTATTAGCTCCTATTATACAAAAAAATCTAGTAATGGGTAAAGAGAACAAAGCAGATCTTTTGAAAATAGCTGCGCCAGAAGATACAAACTCTATTTCTTCAAGCCCTTAGCCTCTCAAGTTTGAGGCTATAATCAGACCTAAGATCTTATGTAGGCCTTTACAAAGAGGATTGCCTTCAAGGATGATACTTTTTAGGCTTTATGAAAAATGTTCTGTTAAAACCCTGTGAACCACCAATTTTAGATACTATTAAAACTTAAGTTTTTTTCTTTGGCAGCAGAGAAAAAGAATTGCTAAAAAATCTTTTTGTATTTTTTTATGCCTACTTCGCCGTTTTTAGAGTCCTACCCGTGGATATAGACTTGCTTTACGCAAAAAAAAGACCTATTAATCGTTAACGCTTTTTTAAGCCTTATTCTACAAATAGAAGACATTTTTGAGCAGCTCTTTAGGCAAGCTTATACTTAATGGCAAGCTGCCTTTAAGAAAAAGTTTAACGTTTAAGGATAATTTTCTTGCTAGAAGGAGGCCCTAACAAAGTTTATTTATAGGCTATTATTTCCTATTCCCTAAGCTTTTCTTCTGGGAAGGAATTGAAAAACTCTTCTTCTCTCCTCGAAAAATTCCCACAAAATTCGTCGCGCTCTCAAATAAACTCAAATAACTTTAGGCTATAAAAAAACTAGAGGAAAGCCAAAAAAAATTTCAGAGAATATCTAACCCTAAAGGATAGAGGGAATCATGAAGAGCTAATGAGGTAAAAGAGGTCGCTTTTCTAACAGCTTTACCGAGTAGAAGTTTTATACTGCCTCTAAATTCTTTTTCAATTGGGCACGGAGCTTGATGTTCCCTAGCTGCCCACAGGCTGCCATAATGTCCTTACCCTTTGTTGCTCTAAGGAGAGTTTGATAGCCTTGTAAGCGCAAATGTTGACGAAAAGCTGTAACAGTCTCTTCAGCAGGCCGAGCAAAACGATCACCTGTTTGGGGATTATAAGGAATAAGGTTAATTTTAACATGAAGGCCTTTAAGATAATCTGCTAAACGTTCTGCATGTTCTAAAGAATCGTTTACATCCTTAATGAGTACATAAGCTGTAAGGATTTTTAATCCTGTGACTTCATTGTATTCACGCATTGCTTTATAAAGTTGTTGCATATCATGCTTACGGTTGATAGGCATTAAACGCTGGCGAATTTCATCTGTAGGAGCATTGATCGATACGGCCAGATGAGGCTTAGGCCCGGCACTATGGGTGAACTTATGGATCCCTTCGATCACCCCGCTAGTGGAGATAGTCAAATGGTTACGTCCAAATCCTAGTCCTTTAGGATCCATTAATATATGGGTAGCTTGCCTAACGTTTTCATAATTATCAAAAGGCTCTCCCATTCCCATAAAGACAATATTACGTATAGGATACCTTAGTACATGGCGAACCACAAAAACTTGACCGATAATCTCTTCTACCTTTAAATTACGCAACAATCCCATCCGGCCAGTCTCACAAAATGTACAACCCCTGCGACATCCCACCTGCGAAGAGATACACAGTGTTCCCCCCGCCTGCATAGGAATTAACACCGCCTCAACCTCAAGGTTATCCTGGGTTTTAAGAAGAAATTTTTTCGTTTCACCATCATCTTTTTCTACAGGCACTAAAGGCAAAGAAAGGTCGACTCTTAATAGGATTTCTCTTAAAAGCCTGGAGGCATTATGAAAAGCTGGATGATGGCCAAAGACTGTGCCTGTACGATAAAATTCTTCATAGATTAAGCCGGCATGTAGATAACCTTTGCCTAATTCTGCTGCGATAAAATTACAAAAAGAGTGATGAGTATAGCTTAAAAGATTAACTGTTGAATTCATACCTTGGAAAAATGTGCACCGAAGAGGGCTCGAACCTCTAACCACCCGGTTCGAAGCCGGGTACTCTATCCATTGAGCTATCGGTGCATTTAGCTTGCAAGATTATAGAAAGAATCACGAAAATAGCATTCTAGCGTAGAAGCTTCTTTTTTTAAACCTAAAATTGGCCGTTGCATGCAAATTTCTCATACGCAAGGTTTGATTCTTAAAGTCATTGACTTTCGCGAATATGACCAAATCATGACTGTTTTTACTCCTGATAAGGGAATAGTAAAATGGATCTTCAAAATAAGAAAACCTTCGAAAACTTCTCCACGGGTTAAAATTTCTCCTCTTATGCAAGGCGAATTTACATACAGCGAAACTAAAGGAGAGATTTGGAAATGTAGGGAACTTATCATCTATAACTATTATTTAAAGCTACGTGGAGATTATAACTTATTAGAAAGTGCTGGACGGATGATTAACACCGTTATAGATTCTCAGCCCTTGCATAAGCCTGCCCCTAAACTTTTTAAGCAATTGATCACCTATCTAGAGAAAATTCCTTTTACAACCAATTTACCAGCTTTAGAGCTAAGCTTTATACTAAAAATTCTTAAAAATGAAGGGGTAGCCAATACCCATTTACAATGCTCTGTTTGTCAAAGTCCCCTTCAATCTCTTTATATTTGGCAAGGAGAACATTTTTGTGCCATGCATACTCCTGCAGGGGCCTTGCTTTTTAATGAAGATGAAACTTTAGCTTGGATGCAGTTGGCTGCTTGTTCTTCTTTTAGCCAGCTTAATACTATTTGCATCCCTGTACATTTGCCCCATAAAGCTCATCAGCTATTTAAAATTCTTGTTCAGCATTGATCTTGTTTCCTATTTGCCAGCTTTTTCTTTACTCATCCCTACGAACGAGCTTTTCCTTTTTAGAATTTCAACTTTATTCTTGCTCGTATAAAGGTAAGTTTGTTATATTTTAGCTTCTTCAATTTTTAAGCGAAAGTGGCGGAATTGGTATACGCGCTACCTTGAGGTGGTAGTGAGAGAAATCTCGTAGGGGTTCAAGTCCCCTCTTTCGCAATCAAGCTTTTACCTACCCTTTTCAAACGATTTACTAGCAAGCTTTTCAGTTATCATATTTCTAAATAAGCTCTTTTTTATCCTCTATTTATTCAGAATATTTATTCAAAAACTAGACATTTATGCTTGAATCCTCTATGGTTGGCTTTTTTAATCAACCCTCGATTCTTTCATGGATTGTCGTGCCTATTGCACCGCTGCTTCTTACAAAATAAAGCTTTTTTACGAAATTCTTCGCCAACGTTTTCCTGCTGCCTCTTACCGTGATGCTGTTCACTGCTCGATTCCTCTTCCCAATCTTCCACCAGGGGATGTTTTCTTCTTTTCGTATGGAGCGATGGTTTGTTGGGGTTTACCCAAGGAAATAGAAAGAGAAATGCTTAAACTCGTACAGCCGTACGAAGAAAAGCATTCAGATGAGATTGAAACGGATGAGTTCACTTACCTTTATGGAGAGGCTCCTAGAATTTTAGAAGATGAAATTATTTTACCTAATCAAGAAATGCTTACCAAGCTTGCTATTTCACATGGACTGGCCCAATCTGTTAAATTAGGAACTTTTGAAAACGCTATTCAGACGACTTTTAATCAATCTAAACATATTCCTGAAGAGTTAGCTAGCAAAGGAAAAATTTCTTATTCTAAGAAAGCTATACGCAAAAAGATGGGGGAATTATTCCTCGCACGCAACTCTATCAATCTGCATGCAGATGTACTAGACACGCCAGAATTTTTTTGGGAATACCCAGAGCTTGAGCCCTTGTATACGATGGTCGCTAACTATTTAGATATTGAAAGTCGCGTGGAAGTTCTTAATCAGCGTCTAGATGTAGTCCATGAGCTTTTCCAAATGCTAGGCTCTGAGCTTAATCACCAGCATTCTAGCCGCCTTGAATGGACAATTATCTGGCTCATCATTATCGAAGTGATGCTTAATCTACTAAAAGACGTATTTAGAATTTTATGAAGGTTTTATTTATTCTAATTATTCGTATTTACCAATGGACCATCAGTCCTCTCCTAGGGTCCACCTGCCGCTTTACACCTTCTTGCTCTAACTATGCTTTACAAGCTATTGAAAAGCATGGGGTATGCCGAGGAACAGGGCTAGCTATCAAACGTATCTGCCGCTGCAATCCTCGCCACTTAGGAGGGAGAGATGAAGTGCCTTAAAAAACATTTGCTCTTCTGCCAATTTAATAAAGTAAAATCTATAGCTCTACATCTTATTTATGCCTGGTTAATTCTTTAAAGCTCTTTTTATTAGGCTAACTTCTTTTAATCCCACAGGCTCCTAACTTTTAAAAAGCGGAAAAATCTTCTCAATCATTCTGCAAAACAGTTGTAAATATGCATGAATTTGCGAGAAAAGAAGAAAACCAGATCATGAAAATTTTAAGCTAAGTAACCTACACCTCTCCACAAAAAGAGCTAAGAATCCAAAATTTCTTCCTAGCCTTTTGTTAATCTTTTATTGTTTAGAACTGATTCAAAATACACCTTAAGCGGCTAAGACAAACGCAAGCCGCCACCGAAGCCACCACATCTTTACCTCCCTTTTCTCTCAAAATTATCTTAAATAAGTTGTTTTGCATCAACCTATTAGATCTGTGAGAAAGCAGATTGATAAGATAAAACAGGGGTTTTAAGACATCCTCTTACTTCTTTAAAGATAAGATGGCTAAAAGTTTTTTATTTCATTTTAGCCCACCCAAATTTAAAAAGTGCTTACTATTCTACAATTAAAAACGCTGCCTTATTTTTTCTGGAATATCTTTTAAAGGATTTCCCGCTAATTCAAGCGTGTACAGCCGAGGCAGCTGCCCGATTTCTGCAGGCAGAGCGGTGAGCTGGTTTTGATTTAAGTGAAGCCGTACCAACCGAGACAGCTGCCCGATTTCTGCAGGCAGAGCGGTGAGCTGGTTTTCTCTTAAGTCAAGCATTTGCAGCTGAGACAATTGGCCTATTTCTGCAGGAAGGCTGGTGAGCTGGTTTTGATTTAAGTCAAGCCATTGCAGCGTAGACAATTGGCCTATTTCTGCAGGAAGGCTGGTGAGCTGGTTTTGATTTAAGTGAAGCATTTGCAGCTGAGAAAGCTGCCCGATTTCTGCAGGCAGAGCGGTGAGCTGGTTTTGATTTAATTCAAGCA
>NZ_JRXI01000179.1:0-1221 GCF_000813645.1 Neochlamydia sp. TUME1
CAGGCTGGTGAGCTGGTTTTGATTTAAGTCAAGCCATTCCAGCTGGGACAGCTGCCCGATTTCTTCAGGCAGGCTGGTGAGCTGGTTTTGATTTAAGTCAAGCCATTCCAGCTGGGACAGCTGCCCGATTTCTGCAG
This sequence comes from Neochlamydia sp. TUME1, assembly GCF_000813645.1. Lineage (NCBI taxonomy): Bacteria > Pseudomonadati > Chlamydiota > Chlamydiia > Parachlamydiales > Parachlamydiaceae > Neochlamydia > Neochlamydia sp. TUME1. The sequence goes on from NZ_JRXI01000179.1 coordinate 138, forward strand.
GAAGGCTGGTAAGCTGGTTTTGATTTAAGTAAAGCTCTTGCAGCTGAGACAGCCGCCCTATTTCTTCAGGAAGACTGGTGAGCTGGTTTTGGCTTAAGCCAAGCCATTGCAGCTGAGGCAGCCGCCCGATCTCTGCAGGCAGGTTGTTGAGCTCGTTTTCTCTTAAGTCAAGAGTTTGTAGCTCAGACAACTGCCCGATTTCTGCAGGCAGAGCGGTGAGCTGGTTTTGGCTTAAGTGAAGCTCTTGCAGCTGAGACAATTGGCTTATTTCTGCAGGAAGACTGGTGAGCTGGTTTTGATTTAAGTAAAGATATTGTAGCTCAGACAGCTGCCCAATTTCTGTAGGCAGAGCAGTGAGCTGGTTTTCTCTTAAATCAAGCGTTTGCAGCTGAGATAACTGGCATATTTCTGGGGGCAAATAAGTCAAGTCTATTCTAGATAAATCTAAAGCCGTGATGTTTTTACGATTTTCTGCAATCCAATCTCTAAGAAGTGCCCCTTTTTTCTCTAGAGGCAAGTGCTTAATTTCTTCTCGGCTCAAGTATTCTTCCCCACCACGAAGTTTTTTCCAAAGTAAAAGGCGATTAATATTCAAGAGATAAGAAGAATAATTAACCAGCGTTAAGCCTCTTTTTTCTTCTGTTTTCTCTTTGAATTCCAAAGTAGAAATAGATTTAGCTAAGGTAAAAACTTGCTTAAAAACTTGATAAACTTTCTCGGTAGAGGTAAGTCCAGGATTGAGTTGATAAAATTTAGCTAACATAAGAGTTTGCTGGATAGTGGAATTCCCTCCTGGGAAATGAAGCTGTGCTATTTGCTTATAAAGAGGAGGCATGACTTCAGTAGCCAGCAAATTATGCCATCTTTTACAGACGCTAAATAAGGAAGGAACTACGCAAGCCTCTAAGATAGGGAGCAGCAATTCATTGGGCAGGCTTTCAATAGATGCCGAAGAGATAGGATGCATTTTATTTCCTTTAGTAATGATGATTTTTTATCATTTTATTATTAATAATAAAATAGAAAAATTAAAAAAGCAAGTCAAACGAATTCGTATCCTTATCAAGGAAAAACAATTCACAGA
>NZ_JRXI01000180.1:0-1903 GCF_000813645.1 Neochlamydia sp. TUME1
TAATCTACCACGCTTTTATTTCAGATAGATTAAGGAAAGGGAGGGCCTTCCAAGCATTCAGGAGCAGCCACAGGTTTTGGCGATTAAGTGATGCGGCAATTTGGGTTTGGCTAAAAAAATGAAATTGATTCTTTGTATTTGAGATAAAACGGCTCTTTTTGGTGCCTTGTTTTAATTCTTCTACCGAATGATGGAATACAATCCACCAGTTTCTTCCTGTCAAGAAAAGTTACCCTCCTAGCCATAGCAATCTGCAGAAAAAGAGAAAAACTTCTTGTCATTATAAATGTTTAGGTTAGCTTAATCTTACTTAGTTGCGGGAAGAAAAGTGGATTACTTGTTTAAAGATAAGAGGGCTAAAAGTTTTTTATTTCATTTTAGCCCACATCCCCATTTAAAAAGTACTTACAACCATTCTACAATTGAAAACGCTGCCTTATTTTTTCGGCGATATCTTTCAAAGGATTTTCCGCTAATTCAAGCTCATACAGATTAGACAGCTGCTCGATTTCTGTAGGAAGGCTGGTGAGCTGGTTTTGATTCAATTTAAGCCATCGTAGCTTAGACAGCCGCCCGATTTCTGCAGGCAGAGCGGTGAGCTGGTTTTGATTTAATTCAAGCGATTGCAGCTGAGACAATTGACCTATTTCTGCAGGAAGACTGGTGAGCTGGCTTTGATTTAAGTAAAGATATTGCAGCTCAGACAGCTGCCCGATTTCTGCAGGTAGACTGGTGAGCTGGTTTTGATTTAAGAAAAGATATTGCAGCTGAGACAATTGACCTGTTTCTGCAGGAAGGCTGGTGAGCTGGTTTTGAGTTAAGAAAAACCGTGTCAGCTCAGACAGCTGCCCGATTTCTGGAGGCAGAGCGGTGAGCTGGTTTTGAGTTAAGTAAAGCACTTGCAGCTTAGACAGCTGCCCGATTTCTGCAGGAAGACTGGTAAGCTGGTTTTGATTTAATTCAAGCGATTGCAGCTCAGACAGCTGCCAGAGTTCTGCAGGAAGGCTGGTGAGCTGGTTTTGATTTAAGTAAAGCCATTGCAGCTGAGGCAGCTGCCCGATTTCTGGAGGCAGAGCGGTGAGCTGGTTTTGATTTAAGTAAAGCACTTGCAGCTTAGACAGCTGCCCGATTTCTTTAGGCAGGCTGGTGAGCTGGTTTTGATTTAATTCAAGCGTGTGCAGCTCAGACAATTGCCCGATTTCTGCAGGCAGGCTGGTGAGCTGGTTTTGATTTAAGTCAAGCCATTCCAGCTGGGACAGCTGCCCGATTTCTGCAGGAAGGCTGGTAAGCTGGTTTTGATTTAAGTAAAGCCATTGCAGCTGAGGCAACTGCCCGATTTCTTCAGGCAGGCTGGTGAGCTGGTTTTCTCTTAAGTCAAGCGTTTGCAGCTGAGACAACTGCCCGATTTGTGCAGGCAGGCTGGTGAGCTGGTTTTGGCTTGAATTAAGCTCTTGCAGCTGAGACAGCCGCCCTATTTCTTCAGGAAGACTGGTGAGCTGGTTTTGGCTTAAGTCAAGCCATTGCAGCTGAGGCAGCCGCCCGATCTCTGCAGGCAGGTTGTTGAGCTCGTTTTCTCTTAAGTCAAGAGTTTGTAGCTCAGACAACTGCCCGATTTCTGCAGGCAGAGCGGTAAGCTGGTTTTGGTTTAAGTGAAGCTCTTGTAGCTGAGACAATTGGCTTATTTCTGCAGGAAGACTGGTGAGCTGGTTTTGATTTAAGTAAAGATGTTGCAGCTTAGACAGCTGCCCGATTTCTGCAGGCAGGCTGGTGAGCTGGTTTTGATTTAAGTCAAGCCATTCCAGCTGGGACAGCCGCCCAATTTCTGCAGGCAGAGCGGTGAGCTGGTTTTGATTTAAGTAAAGATATTGTAGCTCAGACAGCTGCCCAATTTCTGTAGGCAGAG
>NZ_JRXI01000181.1:0-2043 GCF_000813645.1 Neochlamydia sp. TUME1
ACCTCTTAAGATTGTGAGTGTCAATTTTAATTGTGCCCCCTCACTCCATGAAGGGGGGCTCATTAAAATTGATGCGAACAATCTAAAAAGGGGCAAAACACCTTAAAAAAATAAGTTAAAAGAAAAAGATCTTAGATTTTACAGAAAAATTGTTGCACAATCTTATTTTTTCGGCGATATCCTTCAAAGGATTTTCCTCTAATTCAAGCGTGTGCAGCTTAGACAGCTGCCCGATTTCTGCAGGCAGAGCGGTGAGCTGGTTTTGATTTAAGTAAAGCGATTGCAGGTGAGACAACTGCCTTATTTCTGCAGGCAGAGCGGTGAGCTGGTTTTGATTTAAGTAAAGCGATTGCAGGTGAGACAACTGCCCTATTTCTGCAGGCAGAGTGGTGAGCTGGTTTTGATTTAAGAAAAGCCATTCCAGCTTAGACAGCTGCCCAATTTCTGCAGGCAGAGCGATGAGCTGGTTTTGATTTAAGTAAAGCACTCGCAGCTGAGGCAGCTGCACAATTTCTGCAGGCAGAGCGGTGAGCTGGTTTTGATCTAAGTAAAGCTTTTGCAGCTGAGACAGCTGCCCGATTTCTGCAGGCAGAGCGGTGAGCTGGTTTTGATTTAAGTGAAGCCATTGCAGCTTAGACAGCTGCCCAATTTCTGCAGGCAGAGCGGTGAGCTTGTTTTGGCTTGATTCAAGCCATTGCAACTGAGACAGCTGCCCGATTTCTGCAGGTAGAGTGGTAAGTTGGTTTTGATTTAAGTAAAGATATTGCAGCTGAGACAATTGACAGATTTCTGCAGGTAGGCTGGTGAGCTGGTTTTGATATAAGTCAAGCTTTTGCAGCTTAGACAGCTGCCCGATTTCTGTAGGCAGAACGGTGAGCTGGTTTTGATTTAAGTGAAGCGATTGCAGGTGAGACAACTGCCCTATTTCTGCAGGCAGAGTGGTGAGCTGGTTTTGATTTAATTTAAGCGTTTGCAGATCAGACAGCTGCCCTATTTCTGCAGGCAGAGTGGTGAGCTGGTTTTGATTTAATTCAAGCTCTTGCAGCTGAGACAGCTGCCCAATTTCTGCAGGCAGGCTGGTGAGCTGGTTTTGATTTAAGTAAAGCGTTTGCAGATCAGACAGCTGCCCAATTTCTGAGGGTAAGTAAGTCAAGCCTTCTTTAGATAAATCTAACATCGTGATGTTTTTACAATTTTCTTCAATCCAATCTCTAAGAAGCTCTCCTTGTTTTTCTAAAGGTAAATACTTGATTTTTTCTTGACTTAAGTATGCCGCTCCACCAGGCAGTGCTTTCCACATTAACAGACGATTAATATTTATAAGATAAGAGGCATAGCTAGCCAGAGTAAAATACCTTTTTTCCTGGGTTTTCCATTTAAATTCTAGCTCCGCAGGAGCAAGGGATTTAGCTAAAGTAAAGATTTGCCTAAAGATTGCATTTACCTTTGCTGCTTCAGAAAGCTTTTCTTCTAGCTTATAAATCCTATCTACAATAAGAGCCTGCTCCTTAACATCTCTACAAGGAGCATGCATCCTACTTATTTCCTTATAAAGGGAAGGTATGACGTCAGTAGCCAGCAAATCCCGCCATCTTGTACAAACGTTATATAAGAAAGGTGTGGTACAATATTTCAAAATGGAGGTTAGCACTTCATCAGGCAAGCTTTCAATAGATGTCGATGAGATAGGATGCATTTTATTTCCTTGGGTAATGATAACTTTTTAGCACTTTTATTTAAGAAACATAAAGAAATTGAAAAAGCAAGTCAAACGAATTCGTATCCTTATCACCGGGGGTATCGGCTAACTTGTTAAGCAAAGAGCAATCTACTATGCCTTGTAGGCGATAGCTAGATGTAGAAGGTTTTTGCTCAGCTTTGCGCCGACTAGACGTAGAATGCTTTTGAGTTGCTATCATTTAAAATTCTATAATCTGTATATACTTAAGTTTTTTTACAAACTTATCTAATTGACGTTTAGTAACGTTTGGACATGAAAATTCTTGCTGCATGAGCTTAGTAAAGGCTTTGGCTTCTTTTTCA
>NZ_JRXI01000182.1:0-2379 GCF_000813645.1 Neochlamydia sp. TUME1
AAAAAGTACTTACAACCATTCTACAATCGAAAACGCTGCCTTATTTTTTCGTCGATATCCTTCAAAGGATTTTCCGCTAATTCAAGAGTTTGCAGATCAAACAGCTGTCCGATTTCTGCAGGCAGGCTGGCGAGCTGGTTTTGATTTAAGTAAAGCCGTGTCAGCTTAGACAGCCGCCCTATTTCTGCAGGAAGACTGGTGAGCTGGTTTTGATGTAAGTAAAGCCGTGTCAGCTTAGACAGCTGCCCGATTTCTGCAGGAAGACTGGTGAGCTGGTTTTGATTTAAGTAAAGCACTTGCAGCTGAGACAATTGACCTATTTCTGTAGGCAGAGCGGTGAGCTGGCTTTGATTTAAGTAAAGATATTGTAGCTCAGACAGCTGCCCAATTTCTGCAGGCAGAACGGTGAGCTGGTTTTCACTTAAGTCAAGCGTTTGCAGCTGAGATAACTGGCATATTTCTGCAGGCAGGCTGGTAAGCTGGTTTTGACTTAAGTACAGCCCCCGCAGCTCAGACAGCTGCCCAATTTCTGCAGGCAGAGCGGTGAGCTGGTTTTGATTTAAGTAAAGCGTTTGCAGCTGAGATAACTGGCATATTTCTGGGGGTAAACAAGTCAAGCCTACTCTAGATAAATCTAGAGCCGTGATATTTCCACAATTTTCTTCAATCCAATTTCTAAAAAGCTCCCCTTTTTTCTCTAGAGGCAAGTGCTTAATTTCTTCTCGGCTCAAGTATTTTTTCCCACCATGAAGTTTTTCCCAAAGTAAAAGGCGATTAATATTTAAGAGATAAGAAGAGTAGTTAGCCAGAGTAAGATTCCTCTTTTCTTCTATTTGCACTTTAAATACTAAAGCTGAAAAAGACTTGGCTAAAGTAAAGATTCGCCTAAAGATTGCATTTACCTTTTCTGCTTCAGAAAGCTTTTCTTCTAGCTTATAAATCCTATCTACAATAAGAGCCTGCTCCTTAACATTTCCTTGAGGAACATGCACTTTACCTATTTGCTTATAAAGAGAAGGCATCGCTTCAGAAGCCAGCAGATGATGCCACCTTTTACAGACGCTAAATAAGGAAGGAACTGCGCAAGCCTCTAAGATAGGGAGCAGTAATTCATTGGGCAAGCTTTCAATAGATGTCGATGAGATAGGATGCATTTTATTTCCTTGGGTAGGAATAACTTTTTTAGCATTTTCATCTTTTAAAAAGAGGATAAAAAAAATTAAAAAAAGCAAGTCAAACGAATTCGTATCTTTATCCATGAAAAACAACTCACAGATAATCTACCCGCACTTTTTTTCAGATAGATTCAAGGAAAGAAGGGCCTTCCAAGCATTTAGGAGCAGCCGCAGGTTTTGGAGATTAAGTAACGCGGCAATTTTGGTTTGGTTAAAACAATATAAAGCTCTTAATTTCTTGCAAAGCTTACTATGAAACCAAACAAGTTAGATAACCAACAAGGCCGCTTTTTTAAATTCCGCCTTAGCGACGAACTTAATCAAAATCATCCTCTTATTTAAGCTATCTTAAGTTGATTGTATGGAAGCAGCAAGAGGAAGAATTTAATAAGTTGTTTGTAGAAAAACAGGCCAGCCAGCTAGGCGTCTAAGATTAGTTGCAGGGCTCCTTTATCTTGCAACATATGTAGGGAATCTCTGATGAAAATTTGGTATATCGATAGATAGAAAACGCTTACTGACAATATTTTCTTGAGTATGACTTTTGACACCAGGCGCACCCATCCTACCTCTTTAATTAACGCGAGTTATCGGATAAGAAAATAGTTGAAGGTAGTGTAACATTTTTTCTGTAAATTCAATATAGTAAGATAAAGCTTGCTAATAAAAAAGTCTTAAGATCAATTTTTCTCTGTGATAACCAAAAAAAGGAAAAACATATGATCTTAAGACATTAGTGAATGTAAAATAATAGCTGAAATTTTGGAAGGATTAATTAAAGGAGGGACTGACAATTTTGCACCTATTATAGAAAAGTTATTGAATGAATTAATGAAAATTGAGCGAAAAAAATGTATAGGAGCAGAATCCTATGAACGCACGGAAGAAAGGAAAGGCTATTCTAACGGATTTAAAGATGAAACCTTAAATACTCGCTCAGGGTCATTGAAACTGAAAATACCGCAAGTCCGGGGTTTAAAGTTTTATCCCTCATGTTTAGAAAAGGGATGCCGTTCAGAAAGAGCTTTAAAGCTTGCTATAGCTGAAATGTACGTAAAAGGTGTTTCTACCAGACGGATTAAGCAAATCACCGAAGAGCTTTGTGGCTTTGATATTAGTGCTACGCAAGTTTCCAGATTAACAAGCCTTTTGGATGAAGAGTTAAAAGCCTTTCGTGAAAGGCCTTTAGAAAGAATAAAGTACC
>NZ_JRXI01000183.1:0-4791 GCF_000813645.1 Neochlamydia sp. TUME1
CTCTTATCGCTTATTGCAAGCTTGAATTTCTTAAAATTAAAACCTTACTTAATCACTTTGCTTTAAAATATAAGTTAATCCTTAAAGCCAATCAGATGGCCTATCAAGAACTGCAAAATTTACAAAGGAGTTCTATGCCTGCGTAAGGTGAGTTTTTCACTGTCCTTAAGGTAATGCTTGACTAAAGTAGGCATTCTCTTTGATAGGCCGCTTGGCTAAAAGATGACTACCCCTCTTTGTTCGACGCCTTTATAGCAAGAGATAGTCTTAAAAGCTCGATAGCCTTGTATTATCACTGCAGTTTTGTCGTAGGGCACTTCAAATATGAGTTCTTTGGCCTCTTTGATCTGCATGGGAACAGGCGTGACAAATAAGCTTATCCTCTTTTAAAGGTTTGCAAGGGAGTTAGCGTATAAAGAGCACTATCTCCTACTCTATAGTCCAACATGATTTAGAGCATTTTGCGCTAAGGAAAGACTTTAGGAGCATTTTTTTTAATGCTATATTTCCATTACAAGTCACTCATTACAAAGCCCTTAATTTCTTGCAAAGTTTACTATAAAACCAAACAAGTTAGATGACCAATAGGGCCACCTTTTTAAATTCTGCTTTAGCGGCGAACTTAATCAAAATCATTCTCTTACTTAAGTTATCTTAAGTTGATTGTATGGAAGCAGCTAGAGGAAGAATTTGATAAGTTGTTTGTAGAAAAATAAGTCAACCAGCTAGGCCAGTAAGATTAGTTGTAGGGCACCTTTATCTTGCAACACATCGAGGAGATTTCTGATGAAAATGTGGCATCTCGATGGGTAGAAAACGCTTACTGACAATATTTTCTTAAGTATGGCTTTTGACACCAGGCGCACCTTTCCTATCTCTTTAATTAACGCTAGTTATCGGATAAGAAAATAATTGAAAAAAGGCCTTCACAGCTTTGAAAAGCATTTTGCACTAAAAAAACTTAAAGCTGGAAGGTGAAAATGGTTGAAAAAGATATCTACTTATTAATCTCCATTTTTTGCGGTGTAGATGATTTTTTGTAACCAATTTAAGGTTAGATAATACACAACATGGGCTGAAAACCATTTAAAAACCACTCATTGAAAAAGCAAAGAAAGAAGTAGAAGGCCAAAATGATCATTAAGTGAAGCGATGCCTATTGTCATCATGTCTCATAAAAGTGGCTATAAAATGTTTAAAGGTTACTCTATGTGGCAAGTCATTCCCTCGCTAAAGAAATATTTTCCTCATGTGCTTTTCTATCATAAGTTCATCGCTTTAATGAAAACATGCTCATTCTCCTTTTTGTTTATTCACAAGCTTGCTTAAAGAGAGAGTGTACAGGCATTTCATTTATCGCTTTTACTCTATTGGCAGTGTGCCATAATCGTCGCCTCCACTCCCTTCCAAGTTTTTAAAAAAATAGCTAAAAGAGGAAAAGCCTCTAGCCGGTATTTTTATGGATTCAAACTACATTTAATTATGAATGATAAAGGAAAAATTTTTGTTTATATGTTAACGCCATGAAATGTGGAGGTCCAAGACTCCTGTCTATGATCTATCTAAAAATATTTTTGGCAAAATGTTTAATGAGTTGGCTTACAGTTTAGGTATAATTGAAGCAAACTTAGAGTGTTTTCTTATCTGATAACTCGTGTTAATTAAACTTTTATTAAGAAAAAACTTTGACGCCAAAAGCAAAAATATTCTAAAAGGAAAATTTCAAAAAAATAAAGGAAAAAAAAATGAAAAAAATTTTAATGTTTTTGCTTGTGATCATGGCAGCTTATAGCCATGGGTATAGCCAAAGCTGTGATCATGCTAGAGGAAGAACCCACAACGCCTTGATTCCTACTTTTAAATTAGCCTTGGCGCCTCGCCCTGCCACCGAAGAAACGGCTATAGCTTTTTTTGGGGAAGTAGGCAGGAGGAATTATCGTGCCAATGGAACAGTAGGTTGGCTCTACAGCCATGAAGATCGATTCAAGCTTTCAGCTGAATATTTAACACAAAGATTAGGCTATCGTTTTTCCACCGGGAAAAAAGAACGGTGGATGCATCAGTATGCTCTTGGAGCTAAATATCAACATGATTTTTATCATCAGTTTTTCAATAAGGTGGAGGCTACAGCCTATTACTCTTACGCCGCGTCTCACAATTTAAAGCCTAAGAGATGTAAAGATTTTCTTTACTGGCGCCGTATTGCTGGCTCTAGCAGCTATGGAGGCTCCCTAGGGATAACCATAACCCCTTGGTATTCCAGCCGCTTTCAGGTAGATGCAGATTTCGATAGCGTAAGCTACCGTCGAAAATATAGATCTAGAAAACATCTATCTGGCTTAGGGGCAAGCTTTGGCTATCAACAACAAATTGCTTCTCATTTCCTTCTTGATCTCTTAGCCGAATTTAAACGCCATTATAACTATGGAAAAGTACGTTTAAGCTGGTCTCAGCCTGAATGGACAGGATTGACCGTAGGATTATTTGGTGCTCATACGCGAGGAAAATCTCACCTTCCCAACCTTACCACTGCAGGTATCGAGCTTACCTACGCTTTTGGAACGCAAAAACAGATGGATAACAACGCCTGCAACCCATGCTATTGTGACCCTGCTTTAGCAGGCTGGGTGAGTGCACCTGCAGTTTATATGCCTGAAGTGTTAGCCATTACGGAAGAAAAAAGAAAGAAAATGATTGTGCCTCCCTCCTGCCATGAATTGAAGTATTCTCCTATCCCTAATTTTAGCTTTTCGGGTAATGAACCCTATAGCTTTGATATCAGCCCTTATTTTAGCAATCCTAGTGGAGGAGCTTTAACTTATAGTGCCTCCGGATTACCGGCAGAGGCAAGTATTAATCCAACAACAGGACTCATCTCAGGGATAGGTTTGCAAGACAATCAGATATATAATATTGTCATCATGGCTACAGCTAGTGATGCTTGTGCAAGTGTAAGCCAATCTTTTACCATTAGCTTCCCCTGTGCTCCGCCTACCTCGACTCCTCTAGAAAATCCAATAAATTTGGCCATGCTTGGTGGTCAGCCCTATACCTTAGATCAAGTCACAGGACATTTTTTTAGTCCAAACGGTGAACCCTTCACCTTTACGGCTACAGGACTACCTTCTGGCTCATCCATTAATCCCACAACGGGGGTAATCACAGGAATTTCAAGAGGATCGGGACCTGTATTTGCCGTGACCATTACAGGAACCACGCCTTGTGGTTCAACTAGCCAAAGCTTTGTTCTAACATTTTATTCAGCTTAAGCATGAAGTTTAGCTTGGGTAAGCTAAAAATTAAATGTTGGAAAAAAGCCTAAGGATGGTGTTGATAGGCATTGCCCCCTTTAGCAGGGGGCGTTTCGCTCTCACCTCTTGAGCCCCGATTGCCCTGCATAGGAATGAAAAAAAATTTAAAGAGGGAAATAGGAAAGAGACGATAAGTAGGAAAATAGGAAGATTTTAAAAAGAGCCGGGAAGGAGAGATTTTTCATCTCCTAATAAAAAATTGCCCGTTTAAATTATTGCTTAGACATGAGCCACTATAAGTAAAAGCACACTTTCTTCCTCGGCATTTTTAATGCGCGCATGTAAAAATCAATTTAACTTGCAAATCTTCGAGGAGAGATTTTTCGCCTTTAAGATTAGAAATTTTGTCTATTAATCTTCGTCTTACACTGTCATTTTGCTTAGCAAGAAGAACCAAATGATCCTTCAATAAGTCAACGTTAGAAGTAGTCAGAGGTACTTCTTTTAAGCTTTTCATCAATTCATTCGTATACTTATCAAGTTTTTTAGCGCTTTCTAACATTTTAATGGAAGAAGTAACAGGATGGGTTTCTATCCATTGACGCAACTCTTCTATTCCTCTATCTTCATCTTTTTTTTCTAAAACCTCATACTCTTGATAAGAGTGGGCTCCACATGAAGTAAATAAACTAAAAATATAATTCATTATTTCCTCTCTTTTTTATAGGTTAATGAATAAAATATTAGAGCAAAACTCTACTTTTTTTAGCTAAGAAACTAGGAATTTGCTCCTCGATTATAAGATGGATTTAAAACTATCATATTCTCTTTTGTAAAGACAGTCCATCAAAAGTTTTAAGGTTCGTCGCCCGTCGCTTTAATAATAGAGTTTAATAGGGGAAAAGCCATAAGGCTTGCTCCTATGAACATATTAGCACTGCCAGCTCCTTGCCCGCCATCGGTAGCATTTAAAGCAAATATGGAAGATACACCTCGAGTAAAGGTAACAGTTGCACCTGCTAAAAGGTAGGTAGTACCCAAATTCCTATTATTCCCATAGGTCTCAAAGATATGATGACCAAGTTTCCTCACATAGTTGCCCCCGGGGAGCCCCCAGACGCCAGCTGATAAATACTTCACTTTTTTAATTGTAGAGGAAAGCTTCTCATCATATCTAATCGTAGTGTCCTTGATTGCTTCTTGCGCCTCGGCAGGTTTTTTCTTAGCTAGATCGAAAATTTTTTCCTTTAAATAGCTTTCGCACTTCCCTTGAAAAGGCCCATCACTATTAAGCGTTTGAGAAAGACATTGCATACAAGCGATAAATTTATTTGTAAGAGTAGCGTTAGAGGCGTCAATATGGCTGATTACTGAAGTAATATCCCCTGTATTGAGCACATTGGAAGTTTGCCCTGCAGCATCGGTAAATGCTGTCATATTTATATTAACTACCATATCCTATTCCCTCAATCTTCTAAAATATTGATTACTAACTCAAAACTAATATTTATTTTAAAACAAAAAGATAAAGAATAAAAAT
>NZ_JRXI01000184.1:0-11029 GCF_000813645.1 Neochlamydia sp. TUME1
TTTTAGTGAGAAAATTAATTATTTTTCATTTAAGCAATGAAGAAATCGAACTATGTTATTCTAATGCTTTAGCAGAAATTTATTATAAGTCACCTAGTAAACCTTTTATATAGAAAATTTTTACAAAGCTTTAAAGACAAAGTTGCTGTTAACATTATAAATAAACGCTTTTGGGAAAAAGGCCCCCCTTGCGAAAAGGCAAAAATTTAGCAAAAGAAATGAAATCCACAAGCTGCAATGCTCTGCTAGAAAAAAACATTCAGGATAAACTTCTTTCTCTTAATCCATAAAGAATAAGCAACCTACATTTACCCTGTATCCATGTAAAAAAGCTTTGTAAGGTAGGAAGGCTAGAGCCGCTAAAAAAATGAGAGTAAAATTTCTATTTAAAGTTTTACTAGCCTATTTCTTTCTATTATTTTTCTTGCATAGTTATATCTTATAAAAGATAACTTAATGGAAAATTTTAAAATTTTTTATATCATATGCCAAGCATAAATTTTTGCTCCCCCCTTCTCTTAATTTAGACTTGCGGCTACCCATTACAACCCTTGCATCCATTGTCCTTTACAAATCAACTTAACTTTTTTACCTTCATAAGTAGTTGCCTCCACATCTACATGCTCATCGGAGATCATCATGTCAACATGTACGGTACTTACATTGCATCCTATATTTGCAAGCTGCTCAGGGGACATTAAAGGGCCTCCATCTATACACATACTATAGGCAAAACCCACAGCAATATGGCAAGCGGCATTTTCATCATACAAAATCTCTTCAAATATCTTACCAGTTTGGAATATCGGAGAGTCTGTCCCTACTAAAGCCACCTCGCCTAAAAAGCGCGAACCTGCATCGTTATCAATATATCTTGCAAAATTTTCTTCCCCTTCACTAGCCTCAAAATGAACAAGTTTTCCTTCTTTAAATTCCAAATGCAAATCTTTAACTATTTTACCATTCACAAGCACAGGACGCGTAACTTTTACTTTACCGGCGGTTAAACGATAATCAGGAGTAGTGAAGCACTCTTCTGTGGGAATATTAGGCTCAAATTCCCCTCCAGGTCCTTGGCTTCCTCCTCCCACAAAAAGAGCTTGAGGGCTTAAAAAAACCTTTAAATCGGTATCCGGGCCTGTAAAATGCAATTCGCGAATTTTCATTTTAGTCAGGTGCTTGGCACGTGCTTGCAAGACACTATTATGTTTTTTCCATAATTCAAGGCAGTTAGGTTGATCAGCCCGGCAAATTTTGAAAATCTGCTCCCACAGTGCTTCACAAGCTTTTGCCTCCTCAAGTTCAGGAAAAACTTTTTTTCCCCACTGCGGGGTAGCTGCTGCTGCAACTGTCCACTGAACTTTCGATTTACTTACACCCTCAGTATAATATTTTTTAAGAGCTTTAAAATTACTATTGGAAAGAGTGTTAATTTTTTGAGGATTTAAATCTGTAAGGTTATCGGGAAGCTCACTACCAATCAATCGTAAGACAGCAGCTCCTTCTTTTACAAATTCTTCATATTTTTGACTAAGATAGTGAGGCACATACGCTAAATCATCGTCTTCTATCGAATCTAAGAGGCGAGTTCGTATTAAACGAGGCTCAATAAAATCTACATTCACATGCTTGGCTCCTCGGCGATAAGCTATTTGGCAAAGCAGATGGGTAAGCTCACGATGACAAATTTCTGCTGTAATGTTAACAATCTGTCCTTTTTGTACATTTAAGCCATGTTCTATCAGTAACTGTGCATAAGTATAGAGTTTTTGTTTAAAATCCATCATTTTTTTGAGCCTCAAAATGGTTTAATAGTGTGTATTTTTTTCAAGTTTGCTATACTACCTTTTATTTAATAACCTTTAAAGGAGGAAATAAAGAAGAATGACACCACAAGAACGCACACTCTCCATCATTAAACCAGATGCTGTAGGTAAAAATCAGATAGGTGAAATCATTGCTCGCTTTGAAAAAAATGGGTTAAAGATTGTGGCTGCTAAAATGAAACATTTAAGCCAGCAGGAAGCCGAGGGTTTTTATGCTATTCATAAAGAACGTCCTTTTTTTAAAGACCTTGTCAGCTTCATGATTTCAGGTCCTGTACTTATTACGGTATTAGAAGGTAACCAAGCCGTCCTTAAAAACCGAGAAATTATGGGAGCTACTGACCCTAAAAAAGCCTCTCCAGGCACTATTCGTGCAGATTTTGCACACTCTATCGATGAAAATTGCGTACATGGTTCAGATTCTGCTGAAAATGCTCAAACCGAAATTAGCTATTTCTTTAAAAGCACTGAAATCTGCCCTCATACCCGTTAAAACTATAAGGATATTTACTATGTTAAGGACTACCCTAGTTTTCCTATTTGCTTGTTTAACTCCTTTTTCGCTAATGGCTGCTGGTGATCCTTCTCCTCAACAGACTTTATCTATGATAAAGCCTGATGGCATCGCGAACAGGCATGTAGGTGAAATTATTGCACGTTTTGAGAAAAATGGCTTACAAATTTCAGCTGCAAAAATGCTCCATTTGACTGCCGAGCAAGCGGGTCAATTTTATGCAGTCCATAAAGATCGCCCCTTTTACAAAGATCTTATCAACATGATGAGCTCAGGGCCTGTCATGGTGATGGTACTAGAAGGCGAAGATGCTATAGCTAAAAATCGTCAATTAATGGGTGCCACCGATCCTTCAAAAGCTGCTGCTTCTACTATTCGTGCAGATTTTTCTAGATCCGTCACAGAAAATACTGTACATGGCTCAGATTCAGTAGAAAATGCTAAACTAGAGATTGCTTTCTTTTTTAAACCCGAAGAGATTGTCAATCCTATTAAGTAAGCATTAGTAGACTTTTACAAAAAGGGCAAAAAATTAAAAGTGGAGATAGAGGGGTCAAACCTTGGGTTTTATCCTTTTTCTCTGCTGCCCTTTTTTTAAGATTTAATGCCTAGCAGTTCTATCGATCTTTTATAATTTAAAATCCTCTCCAAGGTAGGTACGACGAGCCTGCTGATCATTAACTAAAGTATCGACTGTTCCGGATAGGATGACTTTTCCCTCGCTCACTAGATAACTACGATCGACAATAGAAAAAATCTCTCGTGCATTATGGTCTGTAATTAAAATGCTGATATTTTTCTGCGCCAAATGTGAAATCATCTGCTTGACCTCGTGAACCGATAGAGGATCAATATTCGCAAAAGGCTCATCGAGCATTAAAAGGGTAGGATCGGTCACAAGGGCTCTAGTGATTTCTAAGCGACGTCTTTCCCCTCCTGAGAGGGCTATAGCTTTTTTCTTGGCTAAAGGCTCAAGATGAAGTTCTTGTAACAACTTTTCTAAGCGTAATTTACGCTCTGCTTTAATTAAGGGCAAGCACTCTAAAATACACATAATGTTTTCTTCAACAGTTAGGTAACGAAAAACAGAAGGCTCCTGAGCTAAATAGCCCATTCCCATACGTGCGCGCATATGCATAGCAGAACGAGTGACATCATATTGATTGAAGGATACCGTGCCTGCATCAGGGCGAATAAGCCCTACCGTCATATAAAAAGCCGTGGTCTTACCTGCTCCATTAGGACCTACAAGTCCCACGATTTCTCCTTTTTTAACATAGAAAGATAGGCCATTAACGACCTTACGTCCATTATAGCTTTTCTGAAGATCCTGAACCTCCAAACATATGTTATGCTCGTTATTATGCATGATCTAGCTACCTATACCTATTTTTGCTTCAAAAGTTGGGAACCGTTCTTGCAACATCTTGCATTCCTTCTCTATAAAATTAAAACGCACATCGCCTATTCCTTGCACCCTATCTTTTTTCGTATGAGGATCTTTTAATACTTTTACAGAAGGAGCACTGATCTGCAAATGATTAGACCCATCAAGAAAAAGCACACGCTTTCCATAATCTGATAAAAACAACATTTCTTGGGTCTCTATATTATATTCTAAGCGATCAGAGATTGCTAGATGGGAAAATTGCTCTTGCTTCTCTTTGTCATTAGCCTTGCGCTTAAGCAACCAGACGCTACCCTTAAGAAATAATTTCACTGGCTTTAGCTGCTGAGCAATTTCATCATAATAAATAAAGACTTCATCAGCATACATCTCACCCATAGAGCCTGTAAGATGCACCTGCTGGCCCTTCATAACTTGGCCATTAGCATCACGTGGACTTTCCAGATGAGCCTGTCTTAACTTTCGATCCACTATAAGCTTATGATAAGTAGAAAGAGTATAATCTAGGTTTTTAGTCTTGTCTTGGTATTGTAAAACCGAAGGACCTCTACATTCAATCAAGCTTACTTGCTTGCTTGCATCGATTGAGTGTCTGGATATATAAACCTTTTCAGGGGTTGTCAATTTGCCTAAACCTAAATAATCAATTTCAATTTGCTGATATAAAGTAAGAATATCTTGTTGCTCATCCCAGCTCATGGCCGCGCAGGAAAAATTTATTTTATGGGCAGGCTCATAAGCTGTGCCTGTATAAAGAGAGCCGCTAGGTTTATCAAACTCTAATTGCCGCCTAAAAACATCCCAGTCAATTTTCTGAGCATTGATAAAATCTCCTTTAGGATTACTTAGGCGACACATTCCCGAGGATGTATTGGCTTGCAAAGATAAGATCCCCACCCTCTTAGTTTGCAAAGTGTTTTGCTTATCTAGAACAAAGGGTGGCTTTGTTCTTTTATAGGTTCCATGATCAGCTTGCGCGAAAATTTCATGATTGTAATTGATAGTAACGTTAGGAGAGGCGGAGATTTCACTTATAAAAAGAGAAGATTTCCCTTCTTGCTCCTGCCGTTGCAGATAGATGGTCAGTTGATGGCTTTTAATTTCTAGAGGTTTAGTAAGAAGGGAAGCTTTCTCTTTAATGTTTTCTTTATAGACAACATATTCATGGTTAGGGCCATTCAAAAATTTTCCCACCAAGTTTTGAGCGTCTATTTCTGCTTCCGAGCAGCTCAGCTGTCCACCATCTTGCAAGGCAATTTCAGCGCCTTGGACCATTTTAAGGTGAGAAAGGCTCCTTTTCTTAGTCTCTTTTGCTGGAAAAATAATTATCTCTTGAGCCTTCACCTTTCCTAATTCATGCTCAAGGAACACTTTGCCGCTTAGATGAACTAATTCTCCCTTGTAATGCATATTTTCTGCTTCTACACTCAAAGGTGTTGATTCTTCAGCAAACAGACAATTGAAAAGGACACAAGATAAGAAGAGGTATTTTCTCATAAAATCCTACCTTCTGGACCAAAAAGTTTAGCTTTAAAATGATAGGCCTTTAAATGAAAAGCTTCTTCCTCGCCCTTCAAAGAAAACTCGACTTTGTCTGCTGTCCCTTGCATTAAAATTTTTTCCTGTTCGACTACTTCTTTTAGTTGATGACCGGCTATCGCATACCGTTTCATTTTTACTTTATTAGCCACTAAAAGATCTTTTTTATAATGATACTCGGCTGTCTCTGCCTCTATAAAGCGTAAAAGTTGCATAGGGCGCCACTCCAACCTACTTTCTGGAGACCAGGAAGAGGAAAGAGAGGCGGTATGAGCGGAACGTAGACGTAATTGCCCATCAGGTTGTAAAACAGCTTCCCGCCCATCAGGAAGAAGGTAATAAAGTTCTTCTTGCATCAAGCATTTAACATTTTGCAGATGTTCTACTACCTGAGGATGAGAATCTTGCTGCTTTAAAAGCAGCTGAGCCGCATCCGCTATTAAACGCATGTGCAAACGTTCGCCTCTTTTGTAAAAATAGATATCCTTTTGAACACCTTCTCTTTCTTGGCGTGCTGTATAAGAATTTAGCTGCATGGCAGACTTAGAGGATTGAGATGCGGCAAGCAGCTTACGATATTCTAGCTCATCTTTTTCATTCACATGCCCTATTTGCCAAACTATTCCGCTTAATAAGGCTATCATAAGCAAAATTATCAGCGCAAACTGAGGAGAAAGCAAAGAGACACGCTGACATTTAGGGGAGAATGCAAAAGGAGAAAAAGAATGTTTTTTGACCATGACCTGAGTTTTTTTAATTGATATAAGCTTTAAAAGCTTTTTTTAGCATGCTTAAGAAATAAGAGTTAGTGGCCCTGGATCAAATCATATAATTTCTCTAGTATAGTTAACAAAGCAGGTAAATCTTTGAAATCTAAAACAGAAGAAGCATCGCTTTTTGCTTCCGCTGGATGAGGATGAGATTCCATAAACAAGCAATTAGCCCCCGCACTGATAGCGGCTTTGGCTAAGATAGGAATAAACTCCCTTTGTCCCCCTGAGCTATTTCCTAGCCCTCCAGGCAATTGTACAGCATGCGTAGCGTCAAAACACACAGGCACACCAAATCCCTGCATGATAGGGATCGCTCGCATATCACAGACTAGATTGTTATAGCCAAATGTCGCTCCCCGCTCAGTTAAGATAATATTCTCATTGCCAGCAGCACGGAATTTTTCTACCACATTAAGCATATCCCAAGGAGCCATAAACTGTCCTTTTTTTACAGTAACAGGAATTCCTGTTTGGGCAGCTGCATTAATAAGATCGGTTTGTCTACACAAAAAAGCAGGAATCTGAATTAGATCACAAACCTGACCTGCTGCCTGCGCTTCTTGGGGAGAATGCACATCGGTCACAATGGGCAAATCGAGTTCTTTTTTCACTTTTTCTAAAATGCGTAAACCTTCTTCCAATCCAGGTCCGCGGAAAGATTGGTAGGAAGAGCGGTTGGCTTTATCATAGCTGGACTTATAGATAAGATTAATATTGTGCTTAGAAAATAAATTTTTAAGCGCTTCTGCCGTTGCTAAGCAATGCTCTTCGCTTTCAATGACGCATGGACCTGACAAAATAGCTAAGGGTTGTCCTTTACCGATGGAGAATTTCCTAAAGGGTACAGTCTGCATAAGTTTTTCCTTGAAATTTCTGAAAGTGGGGTGACAGTTTCTTGATGAATATTGGGAAATTCTTGAAGATATTTCCTTACATTAAAGGGCTCTAAGGGTTTAGCCTGGCCGGGTTGAGGAACAAATAAGTGAGTGACCAGGTCAGCTAAAGGGGCTATAACAAAAAGTCTTTCATGCCAGTAAGGATGAGGAATTTGCAGATCAGGTTCATTCACTATTTCCCTTCCATAAAATAAAATATCTAAGTCCACTCTTCGGGGAGCTTCTTTAGGCTTTGCTTGCTTGCCTAAGCTTATCTCAATAGATTGCAACTGTCTTAACAGTTCTTGAGGTAAAAGAGTTGTTTTGAAGCGACAAACAGCATTGATATAGAATCTTTGAGAGATAGAGCTTACAGGTGTCGTACAATAAAAGCGAGAAACCTCTAAAGCGTAAATGCTAGAAAGAGCAGCCATTTTTTCTATAGCATGGGATAAAATCGCACAGCTATCTCCCATATTACCCCCTAAGCCCACATAAACTTCTGGCAGATGCATTTCAACCTTAATGGCTTTAGAACATTTATCGTATTCTTATCATAAGGATCTCCCTTAAATTTATCCAGCATAAATACTCTTCTACTAGGTGGAGTAAATCGGGTGCTGGCACAGATCCTAAATAGAGCCACAGACTATAATGGTTAAATATTAAAAGCAAAACGTCGTGTTAATCTTTTTCAGGGCAAAACAGGGTGCCTTGATAATTTTTTTTGGCATCTACTCCATTAAAAAGAGGCTTATCTATGGCTCAAGAGAAAATGGCTTAAAAAAGCTAGCGAAACATAAGCATTGCCTGCCTGGCTAGAGGACATGAATGTGTAAATGCAGCGATTGTATTAATGGATGCTCATTATAGCCACTAGGGAGGCTATGGATGAGATTTTGAATAGAAAGACTGGCCATAGGATAGAAATTAAAGGTAATCAGAGTCATCTTAAAACCGAAGTGTATAACTTTTTTAGATAAGCAAAAGCAGTTAATTAAGAGAGAGGAGAGGAAATTACTCGAGAGTAAATTCATGAGAAAGATCATAGTCGCATAGAAATTCACTAGGTGTGTAAGTCAATGCAGTGAGTAGCTTTTACCCATTAGGAAAAAGAGCATTTACTGCCAATGATTAAAGGCGTTTTGAAGGGATGATAGCAGCTAAAGTAGGGGATGTTACCTGCTATTATAAAAATGCAGGGGGCTAAAGAATCTACAAACTGAATGCGAGCCCAGGGGATTTCATAGAAAATAGTCTACATCAGGATAGTTTTAAAGAAGATGCTCATTAAGTGATAGAGGCTTTGGGGCTTAAAAAACATGGCTTTAATCAAACGCTTAGCTGCTCACATACTAAGAACTATCGATCCGTAACAAGCGATGACTGATACTCGATGAAATGCCATTTATGCACTTGATTATTTGAGAGGATTGTTAGGCAACAGCTTACCAAATAATTTTCATCACAATATTGGGAGAGGGAAGAACATTATAAAAAACCATGGTATTATAAGAGAATAGATTGTATTTTGTTTATTACATGTACAAGCACGCTATTAAAAAACCAATAAAAACATGTATAAAGGCCATACTGTGAACGCTAGCTCTTCTATCACCCTTGAGCAATTGCCTAATGAAATATTAGTCCCCATTTTAAAGCATTGTACCTCGCCTGCCCTTTTTAGCGTTTGTAGAAGATGGCATCATCTGCTGGCTAACGAAGTCATGCCTTCTCTTTATAGGCAAATAGGCAGCATTCATGTTCCACAAGGAGATATTAGCAAGCAGTCCCTTATTGTGGATAAGATTTACAAGCTAGAAGGTGGGCTTTCTGAAACAGAAAAAGTCAAGGAAATTTTTAAGCAAACCTTTGCTCTAGCTAGCTCACTTTCTCCTATGGAGTTAGAATTTAAATGGGTAACTGAGGAAAAAAGATATTTTACCCTGGCTAATTATTCTTCCTATCTTATAAATATTAATCGCCTATTAATATGGAGAAGCCTTCCTGGTGGAAAGGAGTACTTAGAGCAAGAGAAAATCAAGTATCTGCCTTTAGCAAATAAAGGAAAACTTTTTAAAGATTGGATTGAGAACCATGGTAAAGGGATCACAGAAGCAAATTTAGAAGGAAGTGGCCTGACCCTTTTACCTCCGGAGATAAGACAGTTTTCTCAGCTTGGTAGACTTTCCCTAGGCAGCAACCAGCTCACCACCCTTCCTGCCGAGATAGGGCAGTTGTCTCATTTACAATGTCTTGGCTTGCAACACAACCAGCTAACTGCTCTTCCCGCCGAGATAGGGCAGCTGCCTCAACTGAAAGACATTTTCCTAAGCGGTAACCAGCTTACCAGCCTTCCCGCAGAAATCGGGCAGCTGTCTCAGCTGGAAAATTTTTACTTAGACAACAATCAGCTCACCTCTCTGCCGATAGAAATAGGGCGGCTGTCTCAATTGCAATATCTTGGCTTGCAACAAAACCGGCTAGCTGCTCTCCCTGCAGAGATAGGAGGCTTGTCTCAACTGTGCACTCTCCACTTAGACTACAACCAACTTACCACCCTTCCTGCAGAGATAGGGCAACTCTCCAAGCTGGAAATGCTTTATTTAAGCGAGAACCAGCTTGCCTTTCTTCCTCCAGAAATATGGCAACTTTCTTCACTCTACCACCTAGCCATAAGCAGCAACCAGCTCACCACGCTTCCTGCGGAGATAGGGCGACTTTCGCAACTGGAAGGCCTTCAATTAGACGACAACCAGCTCACCACTCTTCCTGCAGAGATAGGGCAGCTTTCACAGCTGAAAGTGCTTCTCATAGGCAATAACCCACTTACCTCTCTTCCTGCCGAGATAGCGCAGCTACCTGAATATTTATATCTTGCGTTGGAGCAAACTCTCCGCCAAATCCTTCAGAAAAATTAAAGCAGCGTGTTAGGCTGTACCTGTGAAGGGACTTGTTTTTATCATTTTCGATTAGGTCATCTGTCTTTTTTATAGAATTTTTTTTAAAACAGAAAATCTATTAAAAAAACTGGCGTTCACCTTTATAATGTTTAATTAAAGAAAAAACAAAAACATCCATAAAAGGAACGCCATGAAAAATGTTACTATAAATTCTAGAGAAGATCAAGAAAGACGACTTCAAATCAAAAACATCCATCAGCAGATGAAAAATTTGGCTGTTCAAGGAACGGGAATTAGTCCTTGGGAAGCTCAAATTTTAGTGGGTCTGATTGAGGAAGTGTACTTTTCCGAACTTAACCAAAACCATTTAAAACCAGGGCAGATTAAATATCATTGTGTAGCAGCTGAAGAAGGGGCTGGCAAATCTTTAAAAGAGTGCAAGATGCTACCTGTAGTTTTGACGCTGTTTGACCAACGAGACAAAGGGAATTTTTCCCAAGATAATAATAAAGATAAAAGTGTTGAGCTAAGAAGGAGAAGACTTGTGCGCATAGCTGAAGAAGCTAAAGAGCAAGGAGGATACTTAACGCAAGAGGACCTAGCAGAATTGTTAATGTGCGATATAAGAACCATTCGAAGAGATATTAAAGAGCTTAGAACAATAGGCATCTTATTACCCACCCGAGGTCAACAAAAAGATATAGGCCCTGGTGTCAGCCACAGAGCTATTGCCATACGGCTTTGGCTGGAGGGCAAAGAGCCTGTGGCTATTGCCCAGCATATTAAGCATAGCATAGAAGCTGTGGAAAACTATCTACAGAAGTTTAAAAGAGTAGCCTTTCTTAAAAGCAAACATTTCAATGAGTTTGAAATAGCCTTAACGGTAGGAATTTCCATCTATGCTACCAAAACCTTTTCTCTGCTATATGAAGAGTTTAAAGATAAAGCCTTTTTTGAACAAAGATTGGAGGAAGTTTATATAGTTGGTGCCCAATATTATCATGCGCAAGATGAAAAAAAAAGAATGATGCCGTCGAACGACTCTATCAGGAACGAGCGGAGGCTGCCATGAAGAAAAACATCGATGCAAACCATGCTACATTTTGCCCTCAAGCATTTAAATGCTTTGAAGGTGCTTTGGAGGCATTTTTTTCTCATGAGTGCCCGCAGCTAGGAGGAACAAGGACAAGG
>NZ_JRXI01000185.1:0-26785 GCF_000813645.1 Neochlamydia sp. TUME1
ATAATACTAAAAGGACAAATTAGTAGGCATAGAAAATCTTAAAGATATAGAGAGCCTGCGGCTTATTATAGAGATATAACATGAAGATAGTGGAATCGTATGAAGATTTAAGTCGGCCAAGCAAGGGACATAATTATTATTCTTTTCCTTGTTTGAAAAAACTCTATTTTTAAATTAATGCAGCCGTGAAATTTTTTGGGTAAATTGGGTTGCACTAATTAACGTTTCCTTTTTCCTAGCTTATTAACCCCCTCATGCCTACCTTAAAACTTGTAGCACTTCATTTGCATCGATTACTTGTATGTTTTCAGGTAAGTCCAAGTCTTTAGGCTTTTCAGGAATAAATAATCCGTAAACAACTTGCTTATTAGATTGCCTAGCTGTAGGAGGAAGACCTTTATATTTTAATTCTTCAATAGTTTTATAGATCCATTGAGCGGAAGGGGGCTTTGCTATCCATTTTGCTTCTCCAATAAATAAAGCTTTACCCTCGACTGAATTAGCTAATATATCCCATTCTGAATCTTGCTTATGCCAATAACGGCTTGCCCTTCCAAAAGCAATATTGCTCAATTGATAGGGGAAACGTGGAACCGCGGCTCGGGAAAGGTCTTCCCATGTGACAGAAAATATATGCTGAAAGGAATTTTTAAGATAAGCTTGACGTTGGGCCGAGCTGATCTGAGTAAAATAACTGCGCTGAGGAGCTACAATCTCAAACCAAAAACGCATGAAAGGATCTTTTATTTTATAAAGAGTGCGTTTAGAATTATATTCAGTAGAACCAAAAGAAATCTCTCGCTCAATTAAATCAAGTTCTAATAAGCGTTGAATTTGGCGCATAAAAGAAGTGACAGGCTGCCCAATGCGAGCTGCAATCTCTGATAGGCGATGGGCTCCTAGGCCTATGGCGTCTAAAATAGGCCTTAAACTTATGGCAGCTTCTTCTAAAAGCAAGTGATTAGGCTCATCGTTTAGTGCTCCAAGGGGATCTAAAACCAGCTGATCAATATTTTCAAAAAATGAGCCCCTATTGTTATTTACTAGTTCCCAATAACGGGGGATGCCTCCCCAAATAGAATATGTTTCCACCACTTCTCGAGAACTTTTAATATTTAAACCTTCTGCCATGTAGCCTGCAGTTATAGGTCCTAGTTTAATAATTTCGTTAGCTCTACCAAACAAAGGAGCCGAAGCATCTAATACGGCACCTTGCATCATGCGTTGACTTGAGCCTGATAGCGCCACAATCATTTTTGCTTTTTTCCCTTCATGATCAATAAACTTTTGCAGAACGCTAGCCAATTCAGGAGATGAGGAGATAAGATAAGGAAGTTCATCAATTATTAAGGGGCCCCGCCAGCCAGTATACATCGCCTCTTTAGCTAATCGCATGAATAAGGAATGCCAATCTGAATATTCAACGGCTGCGAAGTCCGGTAAAGCTTGCTGAAGGGCTAAAGCAAAATATTTTCTTTGGATGGCGGGGGCCGATTCATCTGCTGTATAGTAAATACCTTGGTATTTATGAGCCCATTCTAAAAGTAGACGCGTTTTTCCCACCCGCCTTCTTCCCCAAATAACAGCCATTGCGGCTTCCTCGCTATTAGCTAGGCGATCCAAGCGAGACAGCTCTTGCTGCCGATTAATGAATTTCATATACACTCTTTTTCTTATTAAACATTATGCTTCATAACATAATGTTTAACAACATAATTTTTCAACACCTATTTATTCACACCTTTTCATACAAATACAATTTTCTTGCCATTTATGAAATTTAAGAGGAAAGCTATTACGTTAACTCCACGGCTTAGCTTGTGAGTAGAAAATTGAGAGATTTTATTAAATTGCGGATCTTAAAAAAGATAAACTTTTCCCAAGCAAGAACTAAGGCTAAAAAATTTCTTAAAAAAAATTGCTGGTAGGTTAATAGAGAAGCTCTTTCGAATTTCTATCACTTAAACAAACGATAGCAAGCTAAAAATTTACATGTTTTTTAAGCCCCTTTTTATTTTATAAAGCCTTTATTACATCATTCATTACAAGCAGCACCTTAAAAATAGAATAGAGTGAGAAATTTATTGCTAGTTGCTCATTTTTATGACACAATTAGAGAAAAGGTGTCATTAAAAAATTGCCATTTCATCCTAATTTTACTATTACTATCCCGTTAGCATCTGCTCTTACAGCGATTGAACGCACGCGAGGTTTTTTAGAAGCTGCTAAGCTTTCAGAGAATTGGTTATCCAAAATGCAAGCCCGTGCACTAATTTTGGAAGCACATCATACCACTCATATAGAAGGGACTCACTTGAGCCTCGATCAGTCTAAAAAGCTGCTTTCCGGGGTGAAAATGTCGGATGTTAATTCCGAAGACGTAAAGGAATTATTAAATTATAAAAAGGCTTTTGATTTTGTCGCTGACTATGTTTTTTCTCGCGGAGCCATTACTGAAGGCTTGATTAGAGAAATTCACAAACGCTTAGTCGAAGGTGTGCGAGGAAATAGTGCTCAACCGGGCCAATACAGAACCATTCAAAATTACGTAGCTAATTCAAAAACCAAAGAAATCATTTACACTCCCCCTGCACCCTATGATGTTCCCCTACTCATGGCTGAACTAGTCGATTGGTTACAACATGAAGAAAAGATGCCTCCTGTGCTGTTAGCTGGAATTGCCCAATTTCAGCTAGTTCATATCCATCCTTTTCTAGACGGTAATGGCAGAACAGCTCGGCTGCTATCCACCTTATGTCTTCATCGGTCGGGATATGATTTTAAAAAGCTTTTTACGATTAGCGAATATTATGATCGCAATCGACAGGAGTATTATCAAGCCATCCAGTCTGTTAGAAACAATCATATGGATATGACAAGCTGGCTGGAGTATTTTTCTACAGCATTAGAGACACAAATGCATGAAATCCAACTTAAAGGATCTCAGGCAATTAAATTGGATATTTTAGCCCTAAAATATAAACTGTTTGAAAGGCAAAAACAGGCCCTAGAAATTTTACTTGAAACAGAAAGAAAGTTTACTATTCGGGAATACGAGTTACTTTGTCCTGGCATTAACCGACGTTCGCTCCAACGAGACCTTTCCCATCTGATAGAAATAGGGCTGATTTTACAGGAAGGGATCAAAAAAGCTACCCATTATAGAATTAACCCTAGCCTAGAATGATCTTTTACGACATTTTTATGACACTTTTTACGACAAAAAATCTTAAAATCAGTCATATAAAAAATGATAGAGAGGATAATCCATCTCTCTTTTGGCTCCTTTATAATTTTTTTTTTACCTTACAGAGAATGTTAAAAACACACATCTATACTTTTCTTTAAAAAGCTTTTTATTGATGAAAGAAAAACATATAATATGCTTTAAAAAAAATTTAGTCTGCATACCCAACCCTCTGAAAGCTGTCTTTCTACTTAACGAAAAGGATTTTATAAAGGATGGGGGTGCATAAGGAGTAGCTCAAAGGCGTGTAACTACCTCTCTTTTCAATTAAGCTATTTCTCTAAGCTTATATTCCTTGCCATAAAAAGTGCAAAAGCCCCAGTTCTATAGGTGAGAGAGATGGAGAAAAAAATAAGGGCTTTTACTACACACTCTTTTCCTCTCTTTATTTAAGTTTTCATCCATTTGAACTTGAAAATAAGGTAGAGATTACTGTATTGTTTTATTACTTGTTTTGGACTGATAGCTCAGTGGATAGAGCACCCGCCTTCTAAGCGGGTGGTCGTAGGTTCGAATCCTACTCGGTCCAATTTTACTTCCCTTCCCTATTTTTCTTTAATCTTTGATTACATTGTAAACTTTGTAAAAAAGCATTTTAAATTCTAGGCAATCATTTTTTCCCTGATTTAGGGATAATTCTAGAAGATTGACAAGGGAGATTGGCAAGCAAATGCCTATTCTCAGTAGAGTAGAAATCATGAAGGCAAAATCTTAGGAAGCCTGATAGATAAGCTTAAAGAATGATTGTAAGTGAAGTCAA
Source organism: Neochlamydia sp. TUME1 (assembly GCF_000813645.1). Lineage (NCBI taxonomy): Bacteria > Pseudomonadati > Chlamydiota > Chlamydiia > Parachlamydiales > Parachlamydiaceae > Neochlamydia > Neochlamydia sp. TUME1. The sequence goes on from NZ_JRXI01000185.1 coordinate 4,008, forward strand.
AACATTCGACTAGGAAATTTTTATAAAAGCTAAAGAAACATTTGCTTTTGCTGTTAGCTAAAGCGGAGGATGCAGAGTAAAGGAGGGATAGTCCATATAACAAACCTACCCTCCACCTTTTATTTAGCCTTCCTGCTTAACTGGATTACCATCTTCAAGTATTTCCAGGTTCACACGAATGCCATTGCGGCTAGCCACAGACATTAAAAGAGTACGAATGGCATTAATCGTTTTACCTTTTTTACCAATGATTTTTCCTATATCAGATTTTTCAACCGATAGTTCAATAATCAGAGTTTGTGTTCCCCCAATCTCATTAATTTTTACCTTGTCAGGATGGTCGACCAGATTCTTGACTATGTATGCTACAAATTCTTTCATAGTTCGATCCTTTTTCAATGTGTATATTTGACAAAAGTTTTCCAAATTTAGACTTGTGTGGCCCTTATTCTGCCCTTACATTTAGGGTATCCCAATTATTTTTATAAATCTACATAAAATTTGTATATCTATTAAAGGGGTGATTTATAAAAAAAGCTCTGATTACCCCCTCATAAGAACGCCCTTCTTCGCTAGGAATAAGCCTCTCGTTAATTAAATCGATTAGCTTGTGAGTGCCAGCTTTAACGGGTTGGACATCTATCCCCTTTCTTTTCCCAACTTGGCTAAAAATCTTTCACCAATGGATTTCTGCTAAAGGCGAAGATGCCTGCTTCCAAAGGTCAGGCCTTCTGCCTTTTTTGTAATTTCAATAGAGAGTAAATTGGCTAATTATCAAGAGTTTCTCTTCGATATTTGCTAAATAAAGATTCATTTTCTCTTGTTTACCTTAAAACCTCTTAGGAGATAAATTTGCTTGCCAGCCATTTTATTTCCTTCAGTTGGTCGTTTTAATGAACTTCAAGAAAACTCTCGTCCTTTTTAAATTCTACTTGAAACTTCTTCTCTACTCTTTAATGCTAGCTTTTTCAGCTTTAGGAAGAAATAGTCGCATTTTACTCCGCCCCTGCTTGTTTCATTAATTTTTCCACCCACACTCTCATATCCGAAGGTATGTCTGCTTTAAAACTCAAAAGATGGCCTTTAATAGGGTGTTTAAATTGAAGAATATGAGCATGAAGAAGTTGTCTATTAACGCCATATTTTTTGTTTATCGGAAGGTTTCCATAAATAGGATCTCCTAGGATAGGAGCGCCTACATATTGCAGGTGAACGCGTATTTGATGAGTTCTGCCTGTTTTTAAATTGACCTGTACTAAGCTAAAAGGAGCGGAATGATTTTTGGTTTCACACACGCTAATTGCCAGACGTCCTCCCTCTTCTAAAACCTTCATCTTTTGTCGGAAAACAGGATGTCGCCCAATAAAATTTCTAATTTCCTGGCTACCAGGATTACCTACACAGATAGCTAAGTATTCTTTATAAACTTCTCGATTAGAAAACATTTCAATTAAACGGGTATGGGCCTCAGTAGTTTTGGCAGCCACCAGTAAGCCGGAAGTGTCCTTATCTAAGCGATGAACGATGCCAGGACGTGGATAAAGCTCCTCTACCTGATTTTTTGGTAGATTCTGGCAATGATAAATGAGAGCGTGTACGAAGGTACCAGTAGAATGACCAGGTGCAGGATGTACAACCATACCAGCCGGTTTATTGACGACAATCAGGTCATTATCTTCGTAAATAATATTTAAAGGAATAGCTTCCGGCTGCAGTCCAATTTCAGGGGTAAGGATGTAATGGATATGGATTTCATCATCTACTAAGGGTCGATAACGTTTTTTAACTACTTCGCCATTAACAAAAATTCTTCCCTGCTCGATCAAATATTGAAAATATGTACGAGAATGTACGCCTAAAAAACGCTGGGAAAGAATTTTATCCAAACGCTCTCCCTCTTCCTCCTCGCGGATAATCACACATTCACTTTCATCGTTTTTCATGCGAAACTTATATTTATTAGAAGAAAATCGACTCAACAGCTAATGAAAACTTCTATAGCCGTTTTTAAGCTTTCCTTTTTTTGTTTTTATAAGAAATAACCGCAGGGGTAACTTCCTTTTGAGGAAGGGCAAATAAAACTAGATTAGAACGCGTATAATTGTAATCAGGTGCTAGCTTCTTTAAGAGGCTAAAAATATGAGCTTCTAAAAGCTCTAATTGCCCGACATTTTGTTCGTTACTAACGAATTTGCCTATATAGTGCTCTTCTTGATAAGTTACTTCTTCTAAATATCCACTGCCTGGCTGAAGGAAGAAATGAAGATATTCAGGAGTATTTTTTTCTAAGGCCCTTGCAAAGGCATCATCTACTACAAAGCCAAGAAAAAGTGAGGGGATAATAAAATTCATTATTATTTATTGTTGACTACGGCCTTTTCTAAGAATCTCTTTAAAACGCTGTTGGTGTTTTTGCATGCCATTGCAGATGTTCATGGCTAAGCCTTGCATCATAGCCTTATGCATCTCCGGAGCCTTTTCTTTAAGATCAGACATGCTGCTAATAGTTGTAAATCGCTCACTATTTTGTGGAGATGCGGCCATGGAGGAAGGCGTAGTAGAGGAAGAAGTATTCATAGCCTCTGTTACACTAGCAGCATTTACTGCCTCGGATCTTTCTGCTCCCATATTGCTCCTTGAATAAACTAAAATTTATTTTTCTTCTATTGGTACTATAGCAAAAAAATGAAGAATTTACCAAATAAATTAGCTTTAGCTTTTCTTAAGTTTTGGTATAAACGCCCAATTAACCCTTCTAAAGAAAGTTAATGAGACAAAAAAACTTTAAGAATTTAGCTAGCTTAGTTTGCCCCTACCTGCGCTTAGCCTTCTGAGGCACGACGAGCTTCTTCTTGCACTTGCTTTAAATGAGCTTGCTGTTGAGCCATTTTACTGCATACATTCATCGCAATTCCTTGCATCATCGCTGAGTAAACTTCAGGAGATTGATCTTTTAATTCCGCTAAATTACTCACACTGCCTCCTTCTACCACAGCGGTTGGGTTAGTTGCCGAGCTCGCCGAAGGGGTGGCAGCATTAGCAGGACTTCCTGCTGCAGAAGAAGTTACAGTGGAAGAAGAGGTTATAGTAGGATCACTCATCGTAGACCTTCTGGTAAAAGATTTCTTCTCTTTCTTTATTATACTAAAATTATGATTTTACAAACACTATCTTATAATAGTTTTAAAAATTATCTTTATATTTAAAGCTATCTATTTAATAAAAAGAAAATTTTTAACAGGGAGGATTTTATTTTCGGAGGAATTCTTTTTTATATTCTTTAATGGATGAAAGCACTTAATCCTAAGAGATGAAATTTTTAAACGTTAAGCAGCTAAATCTTAAAGATTTAATTTTTTCATGTTTTTTACTGCTTCTGACAAGCTAGGGTAGATAGAAAAGAGGAGTGCAAAAAGAAATAAGTAGAGCTAAGGGATAATTTTTTTTATTCTTCTACTTTTAATGTATCTTTTACCGCTTGAATATCAAACCCTTTACGGATAAGGGCGGCAAAAACTTTTTGTTTTTCTCGATAATCAGCCAGATTGCGAGTTTTATATTTGGTATTTATTAAATGCTGAATGCTGTGCTGAGAGGTATTGGCTTGGACATACATTTCCACATATTTATGGGCTTCTACACGAGATATTCCTTTATTCATCAACTGGCAGATAATTCGTTGAGGCCCTGTATGACGAGCCAATTGCCTTTTAACAAATCCTTCAAGCCACTCATGATCATTTAAATAGCCTAGGCGTGTGCACTCTTGCAAAATTTCTTCTATAGTTTCCTCTGAAACTAGGTTTCTTTTTAACAATTTTTTCATTTGAATAGATAGATAGCTGCGCAAGGCAAGGCAATCTAAAGCGTATTTTTTAGCTTTGACATATTCTAGCTTTTTAAACTTTTCTTGAAAGGCTGCTAAGCTATCGCTTTCTGGAAGCAAGGGTTGGCGTCCGAATATTTTGGTATGGATATCTCGCCAAGGTTCCTCTTCAATAAATACAGTCATTAGCAAGCGAGATCCTTCTTTGGGCAGACAACTAATTTTCATGTGGCTCCCCTACTCACTTCATGAGAACGATCTTTTTTACAGGCCTTTGGTCCATACGAATTCCTTTGGAAGAAACGCTTTTAACGGTGGTTGCAGCAAAATCAAATATGACTTTAGATTGCTTCTGTTTAATTTTGGGAATAAGCTGTAATTCTACACGCGCTTGCTCTGCAGTAGAAATATACTGTAGCTCCATTCCTTCTTCAATATAATTATAAATTTTATCCAAAATGAACTGAGTAATAATGAAGCGTTTAGCAAAACAAATATGAGTTTGAGGATTTTTGTAGGCTACATTTATAAGGGTTTTCTTGTCAGCAATACCTGCATACACGACTTTATTGCCGTTATGATGAACATATTGCTTTTCAGGTATATTAATCACAGTGTAGGTACCATCTTTAAACATAAGCAAAATCTTATCAAAATTTGTACATTCAAAAAGATTATTACCACCTACTTTAGTGCCGACAAATCCAGAAACAGGATCAAATCCTACTTTAACATTTCGTAGAGTCATTGCACGCTTATCTACTTGTTGGATAGCTTGCAACTGGGTGGTACGAGGATAAGCTTTGCCATATTTGTTAATTATTCCGCGAATGTAATTAATCGTAAACTTTTTAATATCTTTAAGATCTTTTTCTACTTTCGCTAGTTGCTTGCGTGTAGCAGCAATTTCTTCTTGATTTTTATCTAAATCGAAACGAGAAATACGTCGAATGGGAATATTCAGCAAAGCTTCTCGATCTTCATAAGTAGGAATACGAGAAAGTTGCTGATGGAAAGGTTCTAAACTTAATTCTATCGCTCCATGAATTTTATCATAGGAAGAGATATTTTCAATGGTTTTATAAAGGCGATTTTCTATAAAGATCTGTTCCAAAGTCTTATTAAAAATTTTTTCATAGAGTTTTTTACGCTCAATTTCTAGCTCTTGAGATAAATAACCTTGTAGCAATTCGGTATGATACTCTAAGACTTCATTAACAGTAGGCTCCCAAGGTAAATTATCCTTAATGACTACAAGGGAAGAGTTTAATACTATTTCACATTCGGTATAGGCATGTAAAGCATCAATAAGATCGGGTGCATACTGTCCGCGAGGCAATTTGATTTCAATTTCTACTTTTTCAGCGGTGTAATCATTGATTGAATCAATTTTAATTTTGCCTTTCTTGGCGGCTTCATCAATCGAGCGGATTAGGGATTCTGTGGTAGTTCCATAGCAAATCTCCGTGATCACCAAAGTCTTAGGATCTCGTATCTCTATCTTGGCACGCAGCTTGACTTTCCCTTTCCCTTTCTCATACTCCGAAGCATCCATGATACCGCCTGTAGGAAAATCGGGCACAATCGTATACTCGCGCCCCTCTAAGATAGCAATCTCGGCTTCCAGTAGCTCTACAAAATTGTGAGGGAGGATATGCGTTGCCATTCCTACCGCTATACCATCGGCACCTTGCATCAGCACTAAAGGAATTTTGGCAGGAAGCGAAATAGGCTCTTGATGGCGCCCATCATAAGAAGGAATCGTTTGGGTGAGTTCAGGATTAAACATGGTGCTTTGAGCTAAATCAGAAAGCCGTGTTTCAATGTAGCGTGCTGCTGCCGCAGGATCGCCAGTGAACATATTACCAAAATTCCCTTGCTGGTCTAGCAGGTAACCTTTATTAGACATATTCACAAGGGCTTCCACGATAGGCGCATCCCCATGAGGATGGTAGGCCATTGTTTGGCCAGCTACATTGGCCACCTTATGCAATTTGCCATCATGCATCATCCATAAAGTAAATAAGATACGCCTCTGCACCGGCTTAAGACCATCCACTACATTAGGAATGGCGCGATCTAAAATCACATAAGATGCATATTTAAGATAATTAAGCTGCATGAGTTGCTTAATGTCGTCCATAAGATTTTATACTCAATAATCCATTTAGATAGTTTAGGGATGCTAATAGCCAACAACACTATAGGCTTAACAAAAAAAAACCGTAATAAAAAAAATAATAACGCAAATTTAATAAAACAGTTGAAACAACCTTTATTTAATGTTGGCTGAGTTTAGTAGGAGTTTCTTTTTATTTCTTGCCCGAAAGGCTATTTTTCTTCATTGCCTGGTTTATCTGCTGCTAGGACAGCTATTTCTTTTAAGGAATCTTCATCTTCGTTGATTAAATTACGCATGATAAATTGCTTACGTTCTGGCGTATTCTTACCCATGTAAAATTGCACAGTCGTTTTAATATCAGAAAAAGCATGAATGGTTACAGGAAGAAGGCGGATATTGTGGCTGATAAACTGCTTGAATTCTCCTGGGGAAATTTCACCCAAACCTTTAAAACGGGTAATTTCTATTCCTTTTTTTAATTTAGCTACCGCTTTATCACGCTCTTCAGGGCTATAGCAATAATAAGTTTTTTCTTTATTCCTTACTTTGAATAAAGGTGTTTCTAGTATGTAGAGATGTCCGTTTAAAACCAATCCTTCAAAATAGGTAAGGAAAAAAGTAATCAATAGATTGCGGATATGCATGCCATCCACGTCCGCATCGGTAGCTAAAATAACCTTCTGATAGCGAAGCTGAGAAATATCGTCTTCCACATTAAGGGCACTCATCAGATTAAACAATTCTTCATTTTTATAAAGTTGATCTAGTTTCATGCCATGCACATTTAAGGGCTTGCCACGTAGAGAATAAACAGCCTGCGTAAAGGGATTTCTAGCAGCTACAATGGAAGCGCTTGCAGAATCTCCTTCTGTAAGAAAAATCATGCTTTTTTCTCCATCGGCAGTTCCATCTTGAAAATGACATTTGCAATCACGAAGCTTAGGAATTTTAAAGGAAATTTTTTTTTGCTTTTCTTTGGCCTCTTTCTTAACATTTGCAAGCTCTTTGCGAAGCTTTTCATTAAAAGCGATTCTCTCAATAATTTGATTAGCAGTCGCTGGATTTTTATATAAAAGATCAATTACAGCTTCTTTTACTTCTTGAACGACCGGCCCACGCACTTCATTATTGCCTAATTTATTTTTAGTCTGCGATTCAAAAAGAGGATCTTTAACCTTAACAAGAACTGTTCCTACTATACCTTCCCGTACATCCACACCTTGGAAATTCTTTTTAGCATATTCATTGACGCCTTTTAAAAGACCTTCGCGAAAAGCTGATAAATGGGTACCTCCATCAGCCGTATATTGACCATTCACAAACGAAAAGTAAGTCTCTCCATAACTTTGCGTATGAAGAAAAGCAAATTCAAGCATTTTGCCACGATAATGCAAAGGCTCATAAAAACGATCGTCGACGGCAACTTCAGCATTTAATAGATCGAGTAAACCGTTTTTGGACTCAATACGCTCACCATTAAAGTGAATCACCAATCCAGCATTTAAATAAGCATAATGCCAAAGACGTTTAATGATGTATTCTTTATGGAAACTATATTTCTTGAAAATTTCTATATCTGGAATGAATTGCACAAAAGTGCCGTTAGGTTCTTTTGTGGTGCCTTCAATTTTGTGCTTCAAAACTCCTTGAGAAAAGTGGGCCTCAAGGTAATGGCCATCCCGATGACTGCGCGCTATAAAGCGGCTAGAAAGAGCATTTACCGCTTTGGTCCCCACACCATTTAGCCCTACAGAAAACTGAAAAACATCATCATTGTATTTGGCGCCCGTATTGATTTGGCTCACGCATTCAATCACTTTACCAAGAGGGATCCCTCGCCCATAGTCTCTTACGGCAATCATTCCTTTTTCTTCGTCTAATTCAATGACAATTTTATTCCCATGCTTCATAATAAATTCGTCAACACTATTGTCGATAATTTCTTTAAGCATGATATAGATACCATCATCTGGATGGGAGCCATCGCCTAAACGCCCTATGTACATCCCCGATCTTAATCGAATATGGGATAAGGCGTCTAAAGTTTTTACGCTACTTTCGTCATATTGCTTTGCCATGAGTTAAACACTATGTTAAAAGGAATTTGAATGATTTATGGAAACAGAATATATAAAAACGAATTCTAAATCCAGGTTTTTGAACAGGAGCACCTACACAAATGCATACAACAAATTTTTTTAAAGATAAAACGTTATTGATTACTGGGGGCACCGGCAGCTTTGGACAAACACTAGCTAAGCGCCTACTCATAGAAGATCAATGTCGTAAAGTGATTATCTTCAGTCGAGACGAATGGAAGCAGTGGGAGATGCGTCAATCAGCTCCTATTTTTTCTCATCCTAAAATCCGCTATTTCCTAGGAGATGTACGCGATAAATCACGCCTTAAACGCGCTTTTAGTGAAGTTAATTATATTGTGCATGCAGCTGCTTTAAAGCAAGTGCCTGCTGCTGAATATAATCCTACGGAGTTCATTAAAACAAATATTATAGGTGCCATGAATGTAATTGATGCTGCTATCGATAGTGGCGTTGAAAAAGTTATGGCGCTTTCAACCGATAAAGCTGCCAATCCTATTAACCTTTACGGGGCGACTAAGCTATGTGCAGATAAGCTGTTTGTGGCAGGAAATTCCTATGTAGGCGCCCGTAGTCACCCTACCTTTGCTGTAGTACGCTATGGAAATGTGCTTGGTAGTCGAGGAAGCGTTATTCCTTTCTGGAAGAAACTACTAGCAGAGGGTGCCCAGGCATTGCCTATCACAGATAAAAGAATGACACGTTTTTGGATCACCCTTGAGCAATCTGTCGATTTCGTGCTTCAATCTTTTTTACGTTCCCAAGGAGGAGAAATTTTTGTGCCTAAGATTCCTAGCATGAAAATTGTAGATTTAGCTCAAGCATTTGCACCTGCAATCCCTCACAAATATACCGGTATTCGAGAAGGTGAAAAGCTGCATGAACTTATGATAGGCTTAGAAGATGCTCGTCATACCTTGGAATTTACCGATCATTATCTGATCATTCCAGAACTCTACCATCACGATGAATCACTGAAAGAGAAGCTATTAACACGAGGAGAGGGTCGACGATTGCCTGAAGATTTTTCTTATGCTTCCAACACTAATTCTCAATGGCTTGGAATTGAAGCTCTGCGCCAATTGATCCTCCAGCTTTGACCATAATTTTAAAATTATTTATAAGGGCGTAATTTATATCTATCAAGGAATGCCATGCGAATTGGAGTACTGGGAATCAATTATAAGCTTGCTGATTTGAAACTTCGAGAATTATTGGCTAAGGCTTGCCAAAAACGCTTGGGAGCAGGAACGTCTATGCATGGCCATCACCACTTTATTCTTCTCTCTACTTGTAACCGCACAGAGATTTATTTTTGCTCAGATGATTTAGCTGATACTCATACCTATCTTCTTAATATTTTTAGAAATGAAGTCGACATGCAATTTGATCAAAAGCTCTACTCTTATTTTGGACATGATTGCTTCTATCATCTTTCGCGCGTGACAGCAGGGCTTGATAGTGCTATCGTCGCCGAAACAGAGATTCAAAGCCAAGTTAAGCATGCTTATAAGATCTCTTGCCAATTTTCTCAGCTTCCCGAAGACATGCATTATCTTTTTCAAAAAGCTTTAAAGATAGCTAAAAAAATCCGCTCGCAACACCTTTTAACTCGCGCTCTTCCTGATATTGAACATGCGGTCTTTAACACAGGCAGCCATTTTTTTAAAAATCTTTCTCAGGCCAAAATCCTTTTGGTGGGGGCCTCGGCTATCAATCAAAAAATTCTTCGCTTTCTGATGAGTAAAAATTTTACCGACATTACGATTTGTAATCGAACAAAAAAGCATGCTATCGATCTTGCAAGAACCTACCAACTTAACCTTTTAGAGTGGCAATCTCTTGCCCAATGGCATCAATTTGATTGGATTATCTGTGGCACGAAAGCTCCTCAGGCATTGATTAGTTACTCCCACTTACCTCTTAAGGAAATTCCAGCTAAACTCCTTATAGATTTAGGGGTGCCTCGAAATATAGATCCTTCCATTGCTCGACATGCTAAAATAACTCTTCTTAATATTGACCAAATTAATCGCATGCTTACCTTTCGCAAGCAAAAGCTTTATGAACATTTGACTAAGGCTGATCATGGCATTATCGAAGCTACTAAGCAGCACATTCATCTCTTTAAGCAAAAGCAAACTTATCGAGAGCAGTTACTAGCTGTAGGAATGGGCGCTTAAAGTTTTTTAAGCTCCTTGCACCGCTTTTTAGGGTCCGGTAAAGGCTTATCCAATTTTTTCTTCTCAATTCTTACAAGCTATTGTATGATCGAGATAAAAAAATTGAGCGCACTACCATGCAAGGCTTCCTAAATTCTTCAAAAAACTTCCCCCTACTCCTATTTCTTGTCCTTGGAAAAGCTGCCATCATGATTTTAACCATTCTCTATAGCCCTATTGGCTTGGGACCAGACGAGGCTCAATATTGGACATGGAGCCAAGATCTTAGCTGGGGCTATTATAGTAAGCCGCCCGGCATTGCTTGGCAAATCTGGCTGGGCACTCATTTGTTAGGAAATACAGAGCTAGGGGTACGCTGTATGTCTGTGGTTTTAGCAGCCCTCTATCCTCTTTTGATTTACGCCCTAGCGTGGACTTGTAGATTAAAGCCTAGGACATGCTTTTGGGCAGGGCTCGTTATGGCTTTAACCCCTCTAGGTATAGCGGGGAGCTTTTTCGCTATTACAGATGGGGGGATGATGCTCTTTTGGATCTTGGCGTGCCTAGTAATCGCCTATTCTTTAAACAGAGGTCAGAGGCCTTCTTACTGGCTTTTAGGCCTAATCGTAGGATTAGGAGCTCTTTTTAAATGGCCTATCTATATTCTATGGCTAGGGATTCTTTGCTTTTTCCCTCTGTATCCTCTACTCATTCATCGCCATTTTTTGATAGGCTTAGCTATTTCTCTTTTAGGGCTTTTTCCTTCACTCGTTTGGAATGCCCAGCATGATTGGGTAACTTTTCGTCATGTTTTTTCTACCCTGTATGTCCCCCAAGTTCCTTTGCAGGCAAAATCTACCTTTTTTAATGGCAATTTTTGGGAGTTTCTAGGAGCTCAATCAGCCTTGCTCTCTCCTATTGTTTTTATACTTTTACTCCTTAGCCTTTACAGATTATATATAGAGCGGAATACTCTTTCTTCTGCTTTATGCTTTTGCGGTCTCCTTTGTTTTTCTTTGCTTAGCCTATTTTTAACGCTCTCTATTTTTAAAAAATTGCAAGGCAATTGGGGAGATTTTGCCTTTCCTTCAGGAATTGTATGTCTCTGTTGGTTTTGCTGTGAACGAGCGCAGAAAATGCTTTTTTGGCTAAAGGGAGGGCTCGTTCTCTCCATTTTATTATGTCTATTAGCTTTTCTACTCCCCATTCTACAGTCCTCCCTCCCTTTTAACACTCCTTATAAAATTAATCCCTTTAAGCACAATCTAGGATGGAGCACATTGCGCCAGGAACTGGCTACCCTAAATGTAGATCCTGCTCAGGAATTTTTATTTAGCGATAAATACCAGATGAGTAGCCTCTTAAGCTTTTATAATCCAGCTCAGCAAAGAGCTTACTTTTTAAATTTACAGGGAGCAAGAAAAAATCAATTTTCCTTTTGGCCTAGCATAAAAGAAGAGCAGCTAGGAAAAACAGGCTATTTTATTGTAACTGAGAATCATCCTCATCTTGATCAGCTGGATGATCTTCAGGTTCAGCACTACTGCCACTTACTTGCAAAATATTTTCAGACAGTTGAATTTAAAGAGAAAAAAATTCTTTTTTCCCTTGGCCATCAGAAGGTTAAAGAAGCTGCTTTATTTAAATGTATAAATTATCAAGGCCTCACTCCTGCTGATCCAGAGTTATATTGATCTTAAAGAAAAGCTTAAAATAAATCAGACCAATAAATTCTACGGACTAAGTTATCAAGAGATAGGCGACAAAAAGCCCTTTCTTTTTCGATTTTAGAGCTTTACATCTAGAATATTAATAAGCGTTTACGTTATCATGAGATCATGAAAGCAGAATATTCTAGCTGCTGTTTGGGACTCCTTGGGAATATAAAGCCAATCAACGATAATTATTTTTTTGGGGGCTCACGACGCTAGCCATCCGTTGCCAGAATACGTGCTATTCGAGGCATCGATCGCTAGGGAGCGAACCCACCTATACAGACTGTGTTGATTACGCAGTTTTCCAAGCCCCTTACAGCGGCCTTTTTTTTACCCTCGCTGAAATCTTTTTTTAAGCTCCTTTATTTAAACTGACCCGTTGAGTCAAGCTCATTTCTCCATTTAACCTTAAAAAAGATAACCCCATTGCTCTTATTTAGAATAGATCGATTCTTTGAGAAGTTCTTCGATGAGGAATTTGGGTGACTTTGTAGGCTTCAGAGAGAGAGGAAATTTCCACTTTAAAATAAACCTCTAAGGTTTTTAAAAATCTATTCACCGCTTCTTGCTTGCTTGGCAAATACTCACCTAACTTGCATAGGAAATTGTCATGAGAGCGTTGTTCACGATAACCAGGCATTTTAGGGGGCATTTTTAGGTAAGCCATGTTTTCTGCCTGATAGTCCCATAAAAATGAAGTATGATGGAGCCAACGATTTTTCGTCATATATTGAGCATTGCCTCCACATTTTCTCCCTTTAATCACATAATCATTCTCACATAAACGCAATTCTATCTCCTGAAAGACCAAACGATAGAAAATCTCGCTCCACTGGAAAACAGCATGAGGATAGCAGGGAATGCCTAGATCTGCCTGATTAAAAATAAAAGTTTTTATGATAGAATCCGCATCTATGAAAACGGTCCCTCCCCCGCTAAATCGGCGAATCAGCGGCACAGGCTGTTTTTGAAGTCTATCTAGATCAATGACTTTTTCAGGAGAAGAAGATATCCCCATGACAATGGCTTCTGGAGGGTTTGGGTTGATTAAACACCAATTGCGTTGATCGGCGCGCAAAAGAGCTTCTTCCAGCTGCAACTGCTCGAGAATGGTAGATTGACTTAAAAGCAACACATTAAGAGAGGGACGAAAGTGGGTCTTACTCACTTCCTTCACTGCTAGGAAAAGAAGAAAGAGCCTCTTGATTGACCAGCTCAGAATTTTTATTAGCATTAAACCGCACTAAGGCAATCATTAGAACAGAAATATCTGCTGGCGAAACTCCTGAAAGGCGTGACGCCTGTCCTAAATTTAAGGGATGGGCATCTGCTAGTTTTTGTAAGGCTTCATTTCTTAAGCCTGTAATAGAGGCAAAATCGAAATCTTTAGGGATGAGAATATGCTCAAGATGAGCCAATTTAGCGACTTCGCTATGCTGACGTTGAATGTACCCTGCATATTTTAAAGCAAGCTCGATCTGAAAGTTAATTTCCGTGCCGTAATCCTGCATTTCAGCGGGATAATCATTTAACAAACTTGCATAATTATTTTCTGGGCGGCAAAGAAGCTGCGCTAAGCTATATCCTTTTCCTTTGAGCTGAACGAAAACTTTGTCAAGTCGATTCACACCTTCTTGAATCATTTTTTCTTTATATTTAAGAGAAGCATAGCGTTTTTCTTCTATCAAGCCAATTTCATAACCATAATGACGCAATCTAAGATCGGCATTATCTTGCCTGAGCAAAAGACGATGCTCGGCTCGGCTAGTGAACATGCGATAAGGCTCATCTAAACCCTTAGTAACTAGATCATCGATCATTACACCAATGTAGGCTTCCGATCTTTTCAAGATTAACGGGGGCTTAGCTTGTACATGATGAGCTGCATTGATTCCTGCCATTAATCCTTGTCCAGCAGCTTCTTCGTACCCTGAGGTTCCATTGATCTGCCCCGCTAGAAAAAGTCCTTCTATCGTCTTACATTGCAAAGAGCTATCAATCTGCCCGCTTACTACATAATCATATTCGATAGCATAAGCAGGACGCATGATTTCAGCATTCCTTAAAGCAGGAATACTTTTAATGAAAGCCATTTGTACATCAAAAGGGAGAGAAGAAGAGACCCCATTCACATACACCTCTTCTGTTTTTAAGCCTTCAGGCTCCAGAAAAATTTGATGGCGCTCTTTATCAGCAAATCGCACGATTTTATCTTCAATCGAGGGACAATAGCGAGGGCCCACTCCGGTGATCTTACCTGAATACATAGGAGAGCGATGAATATTTTCTAAAATAATTTTTTTAGTTTCTTCTGTGGTATAAGTGATATAGCAAGATATTTGAGGCAAGCGATTGATTGGCTCATCATCGAAAGAAAACTTGACATTCGGATCGCCAGGCTGCTCTTCAGTGTGGCTATAATCGATCGATCGCTGGTTCACCCGTGGCGGAGTACCTGTTTTTAGACGCCCTAACTTTAAGCCTAGCTTTATCAAGCTAGCTGATAAGCCAACAGCAGGCTGGTCACCAGCACGGCCACCGGCATAATTGGTCTCTCCAATATGCAGCAAGCCTCGCATAAAAGTTCCGGAAGAAATCACTAAAGCTGAGCAATAGTAGAGAATACCTTCCTTGGTAATCACCCCTTGGATGCGATCTTGTTCAACAATTAATTCTTCAATGGTGCCTTGTTTAATTTCTAAGCCAGGCGTTTTCTCCAAGCGATGCTTCATCTCCAGCTGATAAGCAGCTTTATCGGCTTGTGCTCTAGGAGCCCATACCGCAGGACCTTTAGTAGCATTCAACATCCGAAATTGAATTCCTGTGCAATCGATAGCTTTGCCCATTTCTCCGCCTAGGGCATCGATTTCCCGGACAATATGGCCTTTAGCCACTCCCCCTACAGCAGGATTGCAGCTCATTTTTCCAATCGTATCCAAGTTCATTGTTAATAAAAGTGTTCTTGCACCTAGGCGAGCAGAAGCTAAAGCAGCTTCGCAGCCTGCATGGCCAGCTCCCATGATAATAACATCATACTTGGTTGGATATTTCCACATAAAACTCAAAGATTAAAAGAAGTAGTTGAGAAGCAAAAGAGAACGCAGGGGTTCTCTTTAAAACTCTGCCAGCTTTTTTAGCCGGTTAGGTTTTGTGACGATCACGTCTACTACGCTTCTTGCGCTTATGCTTTGCAATTTTGTATCTGCGCTTCTTTTTTACAGATGACATAGTTTCTCCCAAACAACAGTTATATATTTTAAATTTAAACGCTTAAAGACTAATTTTGGGAATAATACTCTATTTGGGATTAAAAAGTAAAGTCATATCTTGAAGAGAAGAAGGGTTAAAACTTTTTGTCTTTCCTAGCAAATTTCTTTAAATTCATTAAAGCACCCATTAAGCTTCTTTTACTCTTATCCAACAACTCTTCAGCCTTCTTTAATTCTTGCTATAAACATCCAAAAAATTCATAAAAAGCATAAAGTACCGATAGACCGTGATAGGTTTAAACTCAACTAGTTATCTTCTTTGCTAGGGATAGGAAAAGAGCTAGAAAGGCCGAAGAACGCTTTAATTAAAATTACCAAATTCGGAGGCCATCTCTTTTTCAGCAGAGGCATTGGGGTCGTATTTAACAGGAATATAATTAGCAAACTGCACGATTTCTTTACGATAGGTAAAGTTAATACTTCCTACCCCGCCATGGCGGTTTTTAGCTACTATCAATTCAGCCATGCCAGGTTTATCCATAGGATCATAATACTCTCGCCTCAATAAGAATAAAATAATATCCGAGTCTTGCTCAATACTACCACTCTCACGCAAATCACTCATCATCGGACGATGTCCTTGACGCTCTTCTACTTTTCTTGACAGCTGGGATAGACATAGGACAGGAATATTAAGCTCCCTTGCCAAATTTTTTAGTAAACGTGAAATTTCTGAGATTTCATTCTGACGATTTTCCTGTCCTCGAAAAGAGCCGGAGCCTGTAATCAATTGCAAGTAGTCTATCACTAAAAACCCTATGCCGTAAGTTTCTTTCATACGTCGGGCACGTGCTCTTAAATCTGTAATTTTAAGTCCAGGCTGATCATCAATGACCATCACATGATTTTGCATCATATTGACCGCTGAAACAATCCTTTGGTACTCAATGCCATTTAAAGAACCTGTTTTAATTTTATCGGATTCTACTTCTGACTGAGAGCAAATAATTCGATGCACGAGCTGCTCTGCACTCATCTCTAAGGAAAAAACACCTACTGGCATATTGCTCTTAAAGCAGACATTTTCGGCGATATTGATAGCTAAGGCCGTTTTACCCATAGCGGGGCGAGCAGCAAGGATCATCAAATTAGAATTATTGAGTCCATTAATTAACTTATCCAAGTCGGTATAGAAAGTAGGAAGACCAGTAATACCACTTTCTTCCGGCCCACGTTCTTGATAACGAACCTGCCGCTCTTCTAAAGCTTTCAAAAAAGGAGTAGCCGTTTCAGCCTTAACGCCGGATAAAATTTGGCTAATCAGCTTACCTGTCGTTTGATTGGCAGTTTGGCTTATTTGATAAAAAAGTTGCTGGGCTTCATCTAGAGCACCCAGCACATCTTGTGGCTCTTCCAGGGCTTTTTTTTCAACCACTTGAGACGTATTAATCATGCGTCTTAAAATAGCTTTGTTGCGAACAATGTCGGTGTATTCTTCAATATAAGCGGAAGTACCAGCATATTGAGCTAAAGTTGTTATATAAGCAGCTCCACCTGCCGCTTTTAGCTTACTTAAGCGCTTTAACTCTTCACAGACAAGATGCACGTCAGCAGGCTTATCATTTTTATAAGAAGTCTTTAAAACCTCAAAGATGATTTTATGCTCGGTGTAATAAAAATCGGCCTCATCTAGGCCATCCGCCGCAATGTTAAGGCCGTTGACACTGGTAAGCATGCATCCTAGAACCATCATTTCAGATTCTTTAGAGTTAGGAGCCACGCGAACTTTAGAAGGATTATCTGACATATCCACATCCCATTAAATTTGGATGAAACTATACTATAAACCTGTAGTTTATCCCAAGAAATTGCCGTTTACTTCTTTAGCTTTCGCCCTTATTCCTCTTTCACTTTCTTATCGTAAGTCTTTTAATATGAAAATGTTAAATATGTTTAATCCACGTTTTAGTAAATATTTATTTACATAGATTAGAGCTCACCATTAAAGAAATGCTATAAGTTAAGATTTATCGGCTATTAGCAAAAACAAGAGGAATAAAAGTAGTTTAAGCACTGAATTAATTGCAGGCTTGGCCTTATTTTTTTAAGCTGTCTTGCAACCTACTAAAGCTCAAAGTGATATTCATCAGACATCTAAGGCTAAACTAAAAAAAATCTTGTCAATTCTATAAAAATCTTTTAAATAGTGAGGTATGAGTGATCCAATTTCTTTAAACCTATTAGCTCGCCAAGCCACAAGCCTTAAGCAAACGCAGCGCCTGATGATGTCGCCACAAATGCAACAGGCTATTCATTTGCTACAAATGCCTGTGCTAGAGCTTTCAGCAACCGTGGAGCAAGAAGTTCAACAAAACCCTTTGCTCGATTTTATTGAAGGAGAAGAGGAGAATTCTAATTTAAAGAAGTTAGAAGAAGAGAATGCAGAAATTCCTGAGGAAGGCGAACAACAACCTGAAAAAGAATTATCTTTTAATGAAAATGATTTTGAGATTATGAAAAAACTCGATGAAGAGTTTCGGGACTATCTATACGATCTTCCTCCTTCCAGCCATCGCACACAAGAAGAAGAAAAGCTTAAGACATTTCAGGAAAGCTCTATTTACGCTGAAAGTTCTCTTTTTGAATATTTAATGCAACAGGCAAAAGAATCTTTTGATCATGAAGAAGATAGAGCAATAGCTGAAGCAATCATTGGTAACTTTGATGAGAATGGATTTTTGCAAACTCCCCTTCAAGAAATCGCTGGGCTTTATAATTTTCCTATAGGAAAAATTAAAAGTCTTTTAAAAACAATACAAGCTTTCGAGCCCTATGGGGTTGGAGCCGCCAATATGCAAGAATCTCTGCTGATTCAATTACGTTGTCGCCAAAAGCACCATACTCTCGCTTACAAAATTCTTGAAGAACATTATGAAGACCTTATTCATAATCGCATACCTTCTATTAATAAAAAGCTTGCTTGCTCTTCGGAAGAAATCTCAAAGGCTCTGCAAAAAGATATTTCTCGCTTGGATCTGCATCCTGGAACAGGACATTTCAAACATTTTGTCCAATATATTACTCCGGATGCCACTATTGAAATAAGCAATGATAACTTAGCTGTACGCATAAACAATGATTTTCTACCCTCCATGCGGATTAATAGACGTTATTTGCAGATGTTAGAGGATGAATCTCTTTCTTCAGATACCAAAGAGTTTATTCGTATTAAGTTATCCTCGGCTAAATGGCTCTTTAAGAATGTGCATCAGCGTAATGACACTCTTTTAAAAATCTTAGAACTACTTACCAACCAGCAAAAGGAATTTTTTTTGGATGATTGTGGCAAGCTTATGCCTTTAACAATGAAATCGATAGCCGAACAATTGAACTTGCATGAATCCACTATTGCCCGCGCAGTTGCTAATAAATATATCGATACTCCCCGCGGAATTCTTCCTTTACGCTCTTTTTTTACAAACGCTTTACAGTCACAAAAAGGAGAGGACATTTCTTCCAATACTATAAAAAGCTTACTAAAGGAAATAATTAGCCAAGAAGATAAAAAGCATCCTTTGTCCGATGCCACTTTATCTAAGCTATTGACGGAAAAAGGAATGGACTGCGCTAGACGTACAATAGCCAAATATCGAGCCGAGCTCAAGCTAGGCAATGCTCAGCAAAGACGCCAATATTAAAGCTTTGTTCTTGAAAAATATGGAAGAGTTAACAGCTTACTTTTTATTTCTCCTCAATTTTCAACCGTTGAAGTGAGTTTAACACGGACTTAATGCAAGCGATAAACTTGGGAGAAAGAGATCCTGACGACTAAGAAAAACTGCTTAAAAAATAGAGAAAAGACGATTTAGCTAAAAAATTTACGCCGCCTACCATGAATGGTGAGCTAAGCTTAATGTTTTGCTAATTTATAAACTTAGAGCAAAGCTTTATTTTTAGCATGAATGAGCTTACATTTTAGGCTATGCTAGATAGAAAAGGATAAAACAGCTGCTTATAATCTTGCTTTGGAAATATATCCTTTCATCATTTCCTAGCGATGGAAGCTACTAACGATTGATAAGCTATTATGTTGGGCTAAAGTCGTTAAACTTAAACGATTGATTCCGCAGCAGGTGTAAATATAAAGGGAACATGAAAAAAGAGACTTTTTCTTTTAGCCAAAAAATTATCTCCCCATCCTTGCAAGCTATTGTGCTGGGATACTGGCTTATTTAATTATGTAGGACAAGTTATGCAATCTAAATATACGGATTTTATTCCCAAAAGCATTGTATGTTTTCGTGAGGGTTATTCAAAAGAATACTTTTTAAATGATCTTTTTGCAGGAATCAGCGTAGGTGTTATTGCGCTTCCATTGGCTCTGGCTTTCGCCATTGCTTCAGGGGTGTCACCGGAAAGGGGATTATTTACAGCAATTATCGCAGGTTTTCTCATTTCTTTGCTGGGTGGTAGCCGTGTGCAAATTGGGGGCCCAACAGGAGCTTTTGTTATCATCGTAGATGCAGCCATACAAAAGCACGGATATGAAGGCTTAGCTTTGGCCACCCTCATAGCGGGTATCCTAATCGTATTGATGGGGTTGGCACGCTTCGGTGTCCTTCTTAAATTTATTCCCTACCCTGTAATCACAGGGTTTACCACAGGCATCGCACTGATTATTTTTTCTTCGCAAATTAAAGATTTTTTTGGACTAGAGGCAGATAAAGTTCCCTCTGAGTTCCTTGAAAAGTATAAATTTTATTATGAAATCGCACCTACATGGAACCTATGGGCATTTTTAATTGCCTTTTCGACGCTTACCTTAATATTTGTATTAAGGCATTATCATCCTAGATGGCCAGGTGCAATCATTGCAATCACTCTAGCTACGACTGCTGCCTATTTTTTTGATCTTCCTATTGAAACTATTGAATCCAAATTTGGAGAAATCCCTAGAACTCTTCCCAGCCCAGCCCTTCCCCACTTTTCCTATGATCTTTTTAAAGCGGTACTCCCTGACGCCATTACAATAGCTTTATTAGGAGCCATAGAGTCTTTATTATCCGCTGTTGTGGCCGACGGAATGATAGGAACCAAACATAGATCAAATGGAGAGCTAGTGGCTCAAGGATTAGCAAATATAGGATCAGTAATCTTTGGAGGCATTCCAGCAACAGGAGCCATTGCCCGTACCTCAGCTAACATAAGAATGGGGGCCAAAACGCCTGTAGCAGGTATGATTCATGCCATTACCCTTCTTCTGCTTATGCTTTTTTTGGCTCCTCTAGCAGGGAAAATTCCCTTAGCGGCTCTGGCAGGTGTCCTAACATTTGTTGCTTGGAATATGAGCGAGCTGCCGCATGTTATAGAAATTTTAAAAGGACATCAGAGTGACGCAATTATTTTACTCATCACATTTTTGCTAACCGTTTTGATAGATCTTACGGTTGCTGTACAAGTCGGTATTATTTTGGCAGCTCTATTATTTCTGAAACGAATGACTGACAAAACTACTGTAGAAATTTGTCAAAATCTAGTGAAGGAGAATAAAAATGAAATAGCAGAACCTTCTGATGCTGAACTTCTTTTTCGAAAAGATATCCCCTCTGATGTGACAGTTTTTGAGATTAGAGGGCCATTTTTCTATAGCGTGGCTGATCTACTCGATGAGGTTCTTTTTCAATTAAACTATCACCCCCGAGTTTTTATTCTACGTCTTCATAAAACTCCTTTGATTGACGCGACCGGATTACGAGCTATTAAACAATTTGGGCTGAAGTGCAAAAAGAAAGGCATAATATTTATGCTCGCTGATGTCGATGATAAAAACTATGATTTATTTATTAACTCAGGAATAGCAGAAGCCATTGGAAAAGATCTTATGTTTAAAGACATTGAAGCTGCCCTTGCTTATTGTAAATAGTTAAAGTCATGGTTTGCCCCTAATTTTTTAGCGTTTATTATTCTCTGCCCCCAATGAAATTTAATGGCAGATAGAAAGCTTCGCTCCTTTACGGTTGGGCTGTTTGAAACTTCGTTTCTAGAGACAACTCTATTCTTTAAAAGTTACAAGTAAGCCTTTTGCCTCAATTATATGGATAATAGCCTCTTTTTCTTTCTATTTTTTATTAATCTACGCGAGTTATCGGATAAGAAAACACTCTAAGGTTGCTTCAAATTATACCTAAACTGTAAGCCAACTCATTAACTTTTGCTTTTCCATGCGAGTAAATTGCATGCAGGGCTTACAGGGCTCGTAAGCATAGGCCACTATTTCGCTGATTAGATTGACAAAAAAATTTCAAGCGCTGCGATGTCGAGGATGTTCGATTTGACAAGAGGTTTTCAATTTATTGTTAACGCTTTCAATCCCCTCGCTTTTTTAATAAAATCTTATCTGCCAGTGACATTAGCTTGTTTTTCATATTCTTTCTAAGCCTATTAATAATTTCTAAGCCCCTGCCGTAAAGCTTGATAAACAATTGGTGAGATAAGTGAGTAGAGCAGGCGGATTTCACTCCCATCCCCTCTTAAAGCCGGACGGAAGCCTCTCGGCTCATCCGGCTCTCATTATCTAAACTGTTGGTATATAACCAAGCTTCCAATGAACGAATAAATTGGGAGAAGACTTTGCAATCTGTGCTATATAGTGACATGCTTTGATCTTGTGTCTATTGTATTTGCGATATTTTCGTTTTGTCCATTTACACACATAGTCATTTACGTTCCTCCATAGCCAGCTCCCTTACAAATCTTTAAAAGAGAACAAAGCTTATTTGTCACGCGTGTGCCCATGCAAATCAAAGAGGTAAAAGAACTCATATTTGAAGTGCCTTACGACAAAACTGTAGAGATAGTAGAAAGCTATCGAGCTTTTGAGAGTACCTCTTGCCATGCAGGCTTTGAACAAAGATAGGTAGTCATTTTCAGCCAAGTGAACTATCAAAGAGAATGCCCTACTTAGCCAAGCATTACCTTAAGGGCAGTGAAAAAGAAGCCAAAGCCTTTATTAAGCTCATGCAGCAAGAGTTCTCATGTCCAAGCGATGCTAAGCGTAAATTAGATAAGTTTGCAAAAAAAATTTAAATATATACAGATGATTGAACTTCAAATTATAGCAACTCAAAAACATGCTACGTTTGGTGGGCCCAAAGCTGAGCAAAAACCTTCTATATCTAGCTATCGCCTACAAGGCACAGTAGCTTGCGCTCTAACAAGTTAGCTGATGCCCTCCTGGTGATAAGGATACGAATTCGTTTGACTTGCTTTTTTAATTTTTTTATATTGCCTTTAAAAATTAAAATGATAAAAGTTATCACTACCCCAGAAAATAAAATGCATCCTCTCTCTTCGGCCTCTATTGAAAGCTTGCCTAATGAGTTGCTGCTCCCTATCTTAGAGGCTTGCGCAGTTTCTTCCTTATTTAGCGTCTGTAAAAGATGGCATCATCTGCTGGCTTCTGAAGTGATGCCTTCTCTTTATAAACAAATAGCCCAGCTTCATTTCCCCCGGGGAAATGCCACTACCCAGCAAACTCTTATGTTAGCTAAAGTTTATCAACTCAATCCTATACTTACCTCTACTGAAAAAGCTTATCAAGTTTTTAAACAAGTTTTTACCTTAGCTAAATCTATTTCTCCTTTGG
>NZ_JRXI01000186.1:0-2760 GCF_000813645.1 Neochlamydia sp. TUME1
AAGATTGGATTGAAGAAAATTGTAAAAACATCACGGCTTTGGATTTATCTAAAGCAGGCTTGACTTATTTACCCACAGAAATAGGCCAATTGTCTCAGCTGCAAAAGCTTAACTTAATAGAAAACCAGCTCACCACTCTGCCTACAGAAATCCGGCAATTGTCTCAGCTGCAAAGGATTGGTTTAAGCCAAAACCAGCTCACCGCTCTGCCTGCAGAAATCGGGCTATTGTCTCAGCTGCAAGTGCTTTACTTAAATCAAAACCAGCTCACCGCTCTGCCTACAGAAATCAGGCAATTGTCTCAGCTGCAAACGTTTGATTTAAGCCAAAACCAGCTCACCAATCTGCCTGCAGAAATTGGGCAGCTGTCTGAGCTACAATGGCTTAACTTAAATCAAAACCAGCTCTCCAGCCTTCCTGGAGAAATCGGGCAACTGTCTGAGCTGCAAGAGCTTTACTTAAACAACAACCAGCTTACCAGCCTTCCTGCAGAAATCGGGCAGCTGTCTCAGCTGCGAGCGCTTAACTTAAATCAAAACCAGCTCACCAGCCTTCCTGCAGAGATAGGGCAGCTACCTCAGCTGCAAACGCTTAGCTTAGAAAATAACCAACTTACTTCTCTTCCTCAAGAAATAGGACAGCTACCTCAGCTGCAACTCCTTTACTTAAACAACAACCAGCTCACCAGTCTGCCTACAGAAATCGAGCGATTGTCTCAGCTGCGAGCGCTTTACTTAAACAACAACCAGCTCACCAGCTTGCCTGCAGAAATCGGGCAGCTGTCTAAGCTGCAAACGCTTGAATTAGCGGAAAATCCTTTGAAAGATATTGCAGAAAAAATAAGGTAGCGTTTTCATACGAATTCGTTTGACTTGCTTTTTTAATTTATTTATATTGCCTTTAAAAAATAAAAATGCTGAAAAGTTATCACTACCCAAGGAAATAAAATGCATCCTCTCTCCTCGACATCTATTGAAAGCTTGCCTAATGAATTGCTGCTTCCTATCTTAGAGGCTTGCGCAGTTCCTTCCTTATTTAGCGTCTGTAAAAGATGGCATTATCTGCTGGCTTCTGAAGTGATGCCTTCCCTTTATAAGAAAATAGCCCAGCTTCACTTCCCCAGGAAGAATATCACTACCCAGCGAACTCTTTTGTTAGCTAAAGTTTATCAACTCAATCCTGCACTTACCTCTACCGAGAAAGTTTATCAAGTTTTTAAACAAGTTTTTACCTTAGCTAAATCTATTTCTCCTTTGGAATTTAAAGAGAAAACAGAAGAAAAAATAGGCTTAACTCTGGCTAATTACTCTTCTTATCTCTTAAATATTAATCGCCTTTTACTTTGGAAAAAACTTCCTGGTGGGGAAGAATACTTGAGCCGAGAAGAAATTAAGCACTTGCCTCTAGAAAAAAAAAGAGGGCTTCTTAGAGATTGGATTGAAGAAAATGGTAAAAACATCATGGCCTTAGATTTATCTAGAGTAGGCTTGACTTATTTACCCCAAGAAATATGCCAGTTATCTCAGCTGCAATGGCTTGACTTAAGAGAAAACCAGCTCACCGCTCTACCTACAGAAATAGGTCAATTCTCTCAGCTACAATGGCTTAACTTAATCCAAAACCAGCTCACTAGTCTTCCTACAGAAATCGGGCAGCTGTCTCAGTTGCAAGTGCTTGAATTAAATCAGAACCAGCTCACCTCTCTGCTTACAGAAATCGGGCAATTGTCTCAGCTGCGAAGGCTTGTCTTAAATCAAAACCAGCTCACCAACCTGCCTGCAGAAATAGGTCAATTGTCTCAGCTGCAAACGCTTGACTTAAATCAAAACCAGCTCACCGCTCTGCCTGCAGAAATCGGGCAGCTGTCTCAGCTGCAAACGCTTGACTTAAATCAAAACCAGCTCACCGCTCTGCCTGCAGAAATCGGGCAGCTGTCTCAGCTGCAATGGCTTAATTTAAGCAAAAACCAGCTCACCCGTCTGCCTACAGAAACTGGTCAATTGTCTCAGTTACAATGGCTTTACTTAAATGAAAACCAGCTCACCGCTCTGCCTACAGAAATCGGGCAATTGTCTGAGCTGCGAGAGCTTTACTTAAATGAAAATCAGCTCACAAGCCTGCCTGCAGAAATAGGTCAATTGTCTCAGCTGCGAAGGCTTGAATTAGCGGAAAATCCTTTGAAAGATATCGACGAAAAAATAAGGCAGCGTTTTCAATTGTAGAATGGTTGTGAGTGCTTTTGAAATTGGGGGTGAGCTAAAATGAAATAAAAAACTTTTAGCCATCTTATCTTTAAACAAGTAATCAACTTTTCTTCCGGCAACTAAGCAAGTCTAAAATAACCTACACATTATAATGACAAGAAGCTTTTCTCTTTTTCTGCAGATTGCTATGCTGGGAGAACAACTTTTCTTGATAGGAAGAAACTGGCGTATTATATTCTACCATTCGATAGAAGAATTAAAACATAGCGCCAAAAAGAACCGTTTTTCTCAAATAAGGCAAAGAATCAATCTCATTCTTTTAACCAAACTAAAATTGCCGTGTCACTTAATCCCCAAAACCTGTGGCTGCTCCTAAATGCCTGGAAGCCCCCTTTCCTTGAATCTATCTGAAATAAAAGCGTGGTAGATTATCTGTGAGTTGTTTTTCATTGATAAGGATACGAATTCGTTTGACTTGCTTTTTTAATTTTTATATTAGACCTCTTTCGAAACTGGAATAAAATGTAAACTTTAGTAAAATGGTGACTCAACATCT
>NZ_JRXI01000187.1:0-4268 GCF_000813645.1 Neochlamydia sp. TUME1
GAAAGAGGTCTATTTTGTCTTTAAAAATAAAAATGATGAAAGGTCATCACTACCAAAGGAAATAAAATGCATCCTACCTTTTTGGCATCCATTGAAAGCTTGCCCAATGAATTGCTGCTCCCTATCTTAGAGGCTTGCGCAGTTTCTTCCTTATTTAGCGTCTGTAAAAGATGGCATCATCTGCTGGCTTCTGAAGTGATGCCTTCTCTTTATAAACAAATAGCCCAGCTTCATTTCCGCAGGGGGAATGCCAATAGCCAGCGAACTCTTATGTTAGCTAAAGTTTATCAACTCAATCCTGGACTTACCTCTACTGAAAAAGTTTATCAAGTTTTTAAACAAGTTTTTACCTTAGCTAAATCTATTTCTCCTTTAGAATTCAAAGGGAAAACAGAAGAAAAAATAGGCTTAACGCTGGCTAATTACTCTTCTTATCTCTTAAATATTAATCGCCTTTTACTTTGGAAAAAACTTCCTGGTGGGGAAGAATACTTGAGCCGAGAAGAAATTAAGCACTTGCCTCTAGGAAAAAAAGGAGAGCTTCTTAGAAATTGGATTGAAGAAAATTGCAAAAACATCCTGGTTTTAAATTTATCTAAAGCAGGCTTGACTTACTTACCCCCAGAAATAGGCCAGTTATCTCAGCTGCAAGAGCTTAACTTAAATCAAAACCATCTCACCGCTCTGCCTGCAGAAATTTGGCAACTGTCTCAGCTACAATGGCTTCAATTAAGCCAAAACCATCTCACCGCTCTGCCTGCAGAAATCGATCAACTGTCTCAGCTACAATGGCTTCAATTAAGCCGAAACCATCTCACCGCTCTGCCTGCAGAAATCGGTCAACTGTCTCAGCTACAATGGCTTCAATTAAGCCAAAACCATCTCACCGCTCTGCCAGCAGAAATCGGCCAATTGTCTCAGCTGCAAACGCTTGATTTAAGCCAAAACCAGCTCACCAGCCTTCCTGCAGAAATAGGTCAATTGTCTCAGCTGCAAGAGCTTTACTCAAATCAAAACCAGCTCACCAGTCTGCCTGCAGAAATCAGGCAGCTGTCTCAGCTGCAAACGCTTTACTTACATCAAAACCATCTCACCGCTCTGCCTGCAGAAATCGGGCAGCTGTCTCAGCTGCAAACGCTTTACTTACATCAAAACCAGCTCATCAGCCTTCCTGCAGAAATCGAGCAGCTGTCTGAGCTGCAAGGGCTTTACTTAAATCAAAACCAATTCACCAGCCTTCCTAGAGAAAGCGGGCAACTGTCTGAGCTGCAAGAGCTTTACTTAAACAACAACCAGCTTACCAGCCTTCCTGCAGAAATCGGGCAGCTGCCTCAGCTGCAATGGCTTCAATTAAATCAAAACCAGCTCACCAGCCTTCCTGCAGAAATCGGGCAGCTGCCTCAACTGAAAGGGCTTTACTTAAATCAAAACCAGCTCACCAGCCTTCCTGCAGAAATCGAGCACTTGTCTCAGCTTACCAAGCTTGAATTAAAACAAAACCAGCTCACCAGTCTGCCTACAGAAATCGGGCGATTGTCTCAGCTTACCAAGCTTGAATTAAAACAAAACCAGCTCACCAGTCTGCCTACAGAAATCGGGCGATTGTCTCAGCTGCGAGCGCTTAACTTAAATCAAAACCAGCTCATCAACCTTCCCGCAGAAATCGGACAGCTACCTCAGCTGCAACGGCTTTACTTAAATCACAACCAGCTCACCAGCCTGCCTGCAGAAATTGGGCGGCTGTCTAAGCTGCAAACGCTTGAATTAGCGGAAAATCCTTTGAAAGATATCGCCGAGAAAATAAGGCAGCGTTTTCAATTGTAGAATGGCCGTAAGTACTTCTTAAATCGGAGTGGCTAAAATGAAATAAAAAATTTTTAGCCATCTCATCTTTAAACAAGTAATCCGCACTTAAATCATAACCATCTCACCAGTCTTCCTGCAGAGATAGGTCAGTTTTCTCAGCTGCAATTCCTTAACTTAGAGAACAACCAGCTTACCTCCCTTCCGACACAGATGGAGCAGCTATCTGAACGGTTAGATCTTAAGTTAAACGGAAATCCGCTGGAGAACATCTCAGATGAAGTTAAGCAGCGCTTTAGGATGTAACTGAAAAGCTAATTATCTTTACCATCTATAGCATTGAAAAGACAAAATAATATACTCAGAAGGTTTTAAGGATATAGAGGTAAGCGGCCACGGGGGTTATCAATTATTTTCTGATAAGTAAGACAAATTCTAGAGTTTATATTTACTTAATCATATATTGAATAGTATGCAATCTTCATATGAGCAGCTATTTGCAGAGAATGCAGAGCTAAGAGCCGAAAATGCGCATTTAAAAGCGGGGGTAAATAGATTAGAAAAGTTAATCAACGCGAGTTATCGGATAAGGAAATAGTTGAAAAAAGACCTTCACATGTTTTAAAAATATTTTGTACTAAAAAAGCTTAAAGCATGGAAGGTCAAAATGATTGAAAAAAGATATCCACTTCATTTTTTGCGGTGTAGATGATTTTTGTAAACAATTTGAGGTTAAATGACACACAACATGGGTTGAAAGCCACTTAAAACCACTCATTGGAAAAGCAATAAAAGAAATAGAGGGTCAAAATTATCATTAAGTGAAGCGATGATTATTGCCATCATGTTTCATAAAAGTGACTACACAACGTTTAAAGATTACTCTATGCGACAGGTCATTCCCTCGCTGCAGAAATATTTTCCTCATGTTCTTTCCTATAATAAGTTCCTCACTCTAATGAAAACATGCTTGTTTTCTCTTTTTGTTTATTCACAAGCTTGTTTAGGAGAGTGTACAGGCATTTCTTTCATTGATTCCACTCTATTAGCAGTATGCCACACCCGTCGCATCCACTCCCATCCTAGTTTTTAAAAAAATAGCAAAAAGGGGAAAAACTTCTACAGGGTACTTTTATGGATTCAAATTACATTTAATTATTAATGATAAAGGAGAAATCCTTGCTTATATGTTAGTCCCAGGAAATGTGGAGACCCAAGTCCCTGTCTCTGATCTTTCTAAGAACATTTTTGGCAAAATGTTTGCCGACAAGGGATATATATCACATCAGTTATTTATCAAGCTCTACGACAAGGGCTTAGAAATTATTACTAGGCTTAGAAAAAATATAAAAAACAAGCTAATGTCACTGGTAGATAGGATTTTATTAAGAAAGCGAGGCATCATTGAAAGCGTTAACAATAAATTGAAAAGCTCTTGTCAAATCGAACATCCTCGACATCGCAGCCCTTGGGATTTTTTTGTCAATCTAATCAGCGGAATAGCGGCCTATGCTTATGAACCCTGTAAGCCCTGCATTCAATTTACTTCTGCGGAAAAACAAAAGTTAATGAGTTGTCCTACAGTTTAAGGCATGATTTGAAGCAGCTTTAAATTGTTTTCTTATCCGATAACTCGCGTTAATCTCTTGCTCCTTGTCCTTTTCTTGCTGAAAAAGCTAGCATCTCATATAAGACAGCAAAAAAGGAAGTGCCAGCGGCCATTCGAGGATATGAGGAAAAGCTTAAAAATTTAAGTGTTGAATTACAATTTAAAGCCACCCAA
Organism: Neochlamydia sp. TUME1; assembly: GCF_000813645.1. NCBI lineage: Bacteria > Pseudomonadati > Chlamydiota > Chlamydiia > Parachlamydiales > Parachlamydiaceae > Neochlamydia > Neochlamydia sp. TUME1. The sequence goes on from NZ_JRXI01000187.1 coordinate 3,587, forward strand.
CAGCTAACGAAGCAGATAGAAAATACTTCTGAAGAAGAGACAAATCTTCATGACTTACAAATGTTTTTAATTAACCGCCTTAGACCTCACAGTCCCTTCTCTTAACTTAAGAGAAAGGATGGAAGGCCAAAAGCAAACGGCCTTTCGTTCTTATCATTACTTTGGGAAATACTTCCCTTTTTCTGACTGATGATTCCATCAAACTTCCATTGCTCTAGCCAACCCTCGGTATCGCAGCTGGCTAAGCTTCCTTTACTAGAATAAAAGGTTCTTATCGCTGAAATTATCTCTCTAGCTTCGCCTGGCCGTTTAAAATGGAGATCTTTTCTAGCTAGATCGGTAAGAGAAAGTGAATTTATTTCAAAGAAGTAGGGTGGATTAGCCGCAGTAATACAGTATTCCTTGCCCACCTGAAGAAATCTAATAGCACGAAAAGTCATCAATTTCTCTCTTATAAATTTTCCACTAGTAGGCTCATAACAGGCAATTGCTCCATCGCTAAACCCAACCACTAATTGGCTTTGATTATAGTCGCAAACCGTAAGCTTAACTTGGTTTTTCTTGAGATACTTATCTGAAGGTAAAGGTTCAAGCTCTCCTTCATATATTTTGGTTCCATTTTCTGCATTCCACACGTGATACTCTCTTTTAGAGCCATTATTCCATAACATCATCACTTGAA
>NZ_JRXI01000188.1:0-3441 GCF_000813645.1 Neochlamydia sp. TUME1
AGATATTTGCTCCAAATAATAATGATTTATATATACAATCATTTAAAAACCCTCCCTCTTAGAGACATTTTCTGAATTAATTTATTGCGCTCTTCTTCTTACTATCAGGCGTATCATCGCTAAGTGGAGGAACGCTTGGCTGGTGTTTGGCAAGGCCTCATAATCCTTACTTAATCTGCGGCATTTGCCAAACCAAGCGAATGTTCTTTCTACTATCCATCTTTTTGCTTGTAGATGAAATCCTTTTAGCTTAGATCTTTTAATGGCTATTAAATCAATACCATGTAAAGCTGCTTCTACTCTCCTTTCTTCCCCGCTATATCCTGTAGCAGCAAATATTTTTTTGGCCATACAACTTTTCCCTGAAGATAATAAAATAACGCTTATGACACATCTCTGTCGCTACAAGCTGCGCTGCTTACTAAATCTGCTATTAACAGTCCTAAGTGATCCACCGATAGGTGTCTTTTCCTACCTTTAACTTTCTCGCCATCTTCATATCCACAAAGCCCTTTTTTTCAGTTGTTTTGACACTTTGGCTATCGGTTATAGCTATACTTAAGTCCTGCTAACTTGCCTAAGCCTTGGCGAAGCGATCGCCTTGACTGTCTCTAAGATGCATTCATACTCCTTATTAAATAGTAATATTTAATCAATATATAAATTAAATGAGATTAGTTTTTTATTATTTTATAAAACATTAATATTGTTAGTTTAAATTATTAATTAAATAATATATAATAAAATTAATTAATAAAATAATTTAATAAGAAAAAGGAGTTATAATGAATATTAACACTTCTAGCTCATCTTCACCTTCTCCCTCAGCTCCTCCACCAGCCATGAATACCACAGAAAAAAAGAGCAATAAATTAGAGGAAAAAGCTGAAAAGCCTAGTAATAAAATTGCTAGAATTTCCGCAGCCAACATTTCCCCTCATTCTACCACTCCCGCTGCTTTACTAAGCGACCATACTTTCAATGAGAGCAGCGGAGAAAAAGAAATGGAAAGCCGAATCAATATAGCAAGAGAGCAGCAACCTTTATTATCTCTAGCTCCTTACCCAGCCTGGGACCCCTCTCGTACACGTGAAGTGGTAATTAATGGTCGCGAGTTCATTCCACTTTTTGCGGGGAGCCTTGCAGAGAAGAAAGGACTTTCTCAGAAACTCGGGGTATTGATACAGTCGATAGACAACTGGAACAATTCTGATCGCCTTGATAAGGCTAAGCTTCCTAAGCTTATTGAAATGCATGCTAAAGCTCGCCTACTTCTTTTTTTTCATTTATGTGTAGCCTACGGTAATTCTCACTGCCGCCTTGAATGGAAGCCTGCTAAATTTCAATTGTATCAAGGCTCTTCACCGGATGAAGCTTGCCATCATTCGATATTTGCAGAAATTGAAGATAATTATCTTGAACGCCTTAAAAATACTTTCATAGAAGCCATTAGAGACTTAATAAAAGAAAAAAAAGAGATTCCCTCTGCTCTAATGGATAAGCTGCAGGCCTTAGGAATTCCTAAAGAAAAAGTAGAAGAAATATTAGAGATTATTCAGGAAAAAGGAGGCAGCCTTCGTATACCAGTAAATGAAATATGGAACAGTGCCTTCCCTCAAACTTATTATCTATCATTATTTAATAAGCAGAGAGCATTCTATTATTTAAACAATCATACTTTAATAGCACCCTCAGAATTAAATAAAGTGGATGATTTTATAGAAGTCAACGGCCGCCCAGTGGCAATTAAACTCCTCCGAGAGGTAGCCAATGGAAAGATGGCGCCTAGAGAGGCTACACAAGAATTGGGTCGCTACCTAACCAGGCTACTAGAAGAACATGCGCTAGCAGAAAACGAAGAAAGGGAAACCCTAGAATTACTAAGAAGGAATCTATTCCAATGGAGGGAATTTACCTCTAAGCTTTCTAAGCTTGGATCTTCAATGAATCCTTCCCCTGTTATTAAACAAATAGAATTCATCCATGAGGCTTATAGCTGGATAAATGCTCTGCACGAGCAATCCCAGTATCTTAGTGCAAGATATAAAGGTAATCAAGCTCTGGATAACCTTAGCCAAGCTTTACAAAGAATAAATACCTACAATGATAAACTTTTAATGAACTCGTATGCTTCTATTCAGCATTATAATAAATTAATAGAGACAAAAGTGGCAGCTATCAAGGAAAAAAAAGAAGAACTAGGTAAGCTTAAGCAAGAGGCCATACAATTAGATAAGGAATACAAAAAAAAGCGGAAAGCTATAGGAGAACCACAGGAGTTAAGGGTAGAAATAGAAAAATTAAAAAAGCAGGCGGAAGAATTTAAATCCGCCCTAGAACTTTCAGAACAGAGTCCATTAGAGGCAGGGATAGGAGTAAAGGAAAAAGAATTAATGGAAGAAGAATTGCAACAATTGACAGCAGAACTTCTAAGCAAACAGAACACATTAAATGAATACGAAAGGGCGAAAAAGAAAGCTGAACAGGGTAGAATCTCATCTATCGCGGCAAAAAAGGAAATACCAGAGACCCTTGAGAGGTATGAGGAAATGCTTAAAAATTTAAAACAAGACATGCAACAAGTTATTGAAGAGATACTTCTTGATGAAGAGAGAGACAGAAGGATCCCTCAAATTTTAAATAGTCTACATCTTTTCCTCGCAAGCAATCGACTAGATATCCCGGTAATGATAAATGAACTTAAACAAGCATTACCAAGATACCAAGCATATGTTGAATTACAATTTAAAGCCACCCAGCAACTAACGGAGCATATAGGAAATACTTCTGAAGAAGAGACAAATCTTCAGGACTTACAAATGTTTTTAATTAGCCGCCTTAAGCCCCTAAGCCCTTCCCCTTAACTTAAGAGAAAGGATGGAAGGCCAAAAGAAAACGGCCTTTCATTCTTATCCTTATCTTGAGAAATACTTCCCTTTTTCTGGCTGATGATTCCATCAAAATCCCATTGCTCTAGCCAGCCATCGGTATCACAACTGGCTAAGCTTCGTTTATTAGAATAAAAGCTTCTCAATTTGGCAATTACCTCTTTAGCTTTTCCTGGCCGCTTAACATAGAGGTGTTTCCCATCTAGATCGGTAAAAGAAAGTGGGTGCACTTCAAAGAAGAAGTCTAGATTAGCCGCAGTAATACAGTACTCTTTGCCTACCTGAAGAAATCTAATAGCACGAAAAGTCATCAGTTTCTCTCTTATAAATTTTCCATTAGCAGACTCATAACAGGCAATTGTTCCATCGCTAAACCCGACCACTAATTGGCTTTGATTATAGTCGCAAACCGTAAGCTTAACTTGCTTTTTCTTGAGATACTTATCTGAAGGTAAAGGCTCAAGCTCTCCTTCATATATTTTGGTTCCATTTTTCGCATTCCATACGCGATACTCTCTTTTAGAGCCATTATTCCATAGCATCATCACTTGAG
>NZ_JRXI01000189.1:0-30747 GCF_000813645.1 Neochlamydia sp. TUME1
TAAGGAGAAGAAAGTTTTGCTCAAAATAGGCTTGTTCAAATGCTCCTAGGAAACATACGGCTTGTTTAGCTCTAGGCTCATTGTCTTTCCAACGGTAAAGATAGCCATCGGTAGTAAGCAAATGAAGATGGTTGCTTTTCCAATGGATTAGATGGGCATGCTTATCCTTTAAATTATCAAAAATCAGCCTACCTGTCTTTCTGTTCAGTTTATAGAGCTGGGCTGTCCCCGGTGTCATTTTCAAAAAGGCTAGGTCTTTCTTAACCTTTAATTCTAAAATCTCTGGGGAGCCAGTCAGAGGAAGCTTATGCATCTGATGATGAAAATGTTCAGGAGAAAAAGAGGAGCGCGGCTTTCCAGGAACATACTTTTTTTATAAATCTTTTTCCAGCCAAAGCGGGAAGTTTTAATTTGGGTAAGGTTGCTCCAGCGCCGGCAAAATAGCTTTTTCCATAAAAAGGGGTCTTCTGCTAGCTGCTTCCATGGCTTACTGACTAAAGCGGCCATGCCTAAATCTTTTTCTGGCAATAAACTAAAGATAGCTACTTGTAGCTCAGTAGGTAGGTGATTAAAGCTAAGATTGAAATTTACTCCCATCGCTTTTTTCCTTTTTCATTCAAATTAATGTTAAAAAATCACACAGAGAAATTATTAAATAATTACTTATTAAGAAGCATACTATAAAAGAGATATTTGCATCAAATAATAATGATCTATATATACAATCATTAAAGAGGCATCAATCTTATTGCCCTGTTAGGTTAAAAGCATAAAGCTACTCAGCATCTTTAATTGGCTAAGAAAATTTTGTGTACGCGGCCAACAGTGGTGCTAGAAAAGATTATAGGGATAAATTTCAGATGATCAGATCAATGATAAAAAGCTCTTCAGGCTTATTGGCAGCAGAATAAGCTGATTCTTAAGCACAAATAGACGATTAAGCGTCCGGGTTTTTGAAAAAAGAATAAGTTTAGAAATGACCTTTAAAAAAAAGCAAAAGCGAGATGAAGATGATTTTCTTATCCCCCTTTATAAATCCTGATTAGGTTCTACTTTAAGCCCCTGAATCTTAGTTAATACTCCTGAATGCATACTTCATTAGGAAAGTTAAAAGAAGAAACTTTTAGGATTTTTATTGCTTACTTTGTATATTCTATTTCACTTGCCTTTTTTCAACCTTTAGATATCCTTGCTTAAATATGCGCTATTTTCTTTCCTTAACTATCCTCGTTAATTTTTTAGTTAATTATTTACAAGCAGCTCCGACTCCGCAAGTTCAGGTAGGTGCAGATCTTTTATTCACAAAAGAATATGTTCACCTACTTAAAAACAAAAGAATTGGGTTAATTACTAACCATACTGCTGTCAACAGCCAAATGAAATCCACTGCTTCTTTGCTCCAATCTCATGCCAAGCAATACGATTTTACTCTTGCTGCTCTTTTTGCTCCCGAACATGGGATCACAGGTTCTGCCCATGCCGCTGAGTTTATAAAAGATGAAAAAGACTCTGCTGGTATTCCTATTTTTAGCCTGCACGGTGCCACGCGTCGCCCAACAGATAAAATGCTCGCCCAGCTAGACCTACTTCTTTACGATATTCAGGATATTGGGTCACGCTCTTATACTTATATCACCACCTTATTTTACGTAATGGAGGAGGCAGCAAAACGTCAGATCCCTGTCATTGTTCTTGATCGTCCTAATCCTATTAATGGTAGGGTGATTGATGGTCCTTTGCTAGAAGAGAAATGGCGCTCGATAGTAGGCTACATTAATGTTCCTTATTGCCATGGAATGACAGTCGGTGAACTGGCGCGCTATTTTAATGATCAATCCAAAGTAGGTTGTCAGCTTGAAGTCATTCCCATGCGAGGATGGCATAGGAACATGACTTTTCAAGACACAGGCCTTCCTTGGATTCCTACCAGCCCTTATATTCCTGAAGCCACCACGGCTTATTACTATCCTGTGACAGGCATCTTAGGAGAATTGCAAATAGTAAATACTGGCATAGGCTATACCCTTCCTTTTAAAGTCCTGGGAGCTCCCTGGATTGATGCTAAGATCTTTGCTCATCACCTCAATAGCCAAAAATTTCCAGGCGTTTACTTTGAACCTTTTTATTACCGTCCTTTCTATGGGAGATTTGCTAATGAGGAGTGTAAAGGTGTCATCATTATTATAACTAACCATTTAATATATAAGCCTGTAAGCACTCAATATCTACTCATTGGAATCCTTAAAAGCCTCTATCCAAAAGAATTTAAAGAAGCTTTAGCTAATTCACAGGATCGTAAGGCAATGTTTTGTAAAGTTAATGGGACAGACAAAGTTTATCAGATTATAAAAGAAGAAAAAAATATTGTCTGGAAGTTGCGTAGCTTTCATGAAAAAGAAAGAAAAGCATTTGCCCATCAAAGAAAAAAATATTTAATTTCTTCCTACGCAGAAGATTAGCACTCTCACAAACAAACTGCTAAAAACCTTTATCCTTCTATTGACAAAAATTACACTAAAACCTAGAATCCGTATCTCCCTAAACAATTTTTCTAAACAGGAGCACTGTGCTATGACAAAAATAAAACCTCTTGGTAATCGCGTTTTAATTAAACGTTCCAAACCTCAGCCTACCAAAGGTGGTATCCTACTGCCAGACTCAGCCCAAGAAAAACCAAAAGAAGGAGTGATTGTAGCTGTCGGTCCTGGTAAATTAAACGATGAAGGACAAAGAGAGCCCCTTAATGTACAAGTGGGTGATCGCATTTTATTCAGCTCATATGCTGGAACTGAGATCAAAAATAGTGATGAAGAAGATGAGCTTCTAATCATGTCTGAAGATGATATACTTGGTGTTCTTGCTTAACTGTGATTCCTATTCAAACTTTATGGAGCTCTACTTATGCCAAAACTATTACAATTTAACGAAGAAGCTTTAAAGTCCATCCTTAAGGGTGTACGGACTTTAGCTAAAGCAGTCAAAGTAACCTTGGGTCCCAAAGGACGCAATGTGGTGATCAACAAAGGCTTTGGCTCTCCACTATCTACTAAAGACGGAGTAACCGTTGCTAAAGAAATTACTTTGAAAGACAAATTTGAAAATATGGGCGCACAACTTGTTAAAGAAGTGGCCTCTAAAACTTCCGATATAGCTGGCGATGGAACGACTACAGCCATTGTGCTTGCTGAAGCTCTTTTTAGTGCTGGTGTTAAAAATGTGACTGCTGGTGCCAACCCTATGGCAATCAAGCGAGGCATGGATCAAGCAGTGAATGTAACTTGCCAAGCTTTAGATCAACTAGCTTGCCCTATTAATACTCCCGAAGAAGTCAAGCAAATCGCTACCATTTCTGCTAACAATGATAGTAGCATAGGTGCCATTATTGCCGAAGCTATGGAAAAAGTTGGCAAAGATGGTATTATTTCAGTAGCCGAAGCCAAAGGTATTGAAACCACCTTAGATGTGGTCGAAGGCATGCAATTTGATAAAGGCTATCTGTCTCCTTATTTTGTTTCTAACCCAGAAAACATGACGGTAGAATTATCCAACGCGGCTATCTTAATTACCGATAAAAAATTATCTACAGTTAAAGATGTAGTGCCTTTTCTAGAAAAAGTGATGGAACAAGGCACAAGGCCTCTTCTTATTATTGCTGATGATGTAGATGGAGAAGCTTTAGCCACTTTAGTTGTCAATAAACTTAAAGCCGGACTTCCCATTTGTGCCGTTAAAGCACCAGGCTTTGGAGATCGTCGTAAGGCTATGCTTGAAGATATGGCTATTCTTACCGGAGCGACGTTAGTTTCAGAAGAAACAGGTCTTCGCATTGATCAAGTAGATAGCGAAGTTTTGGGACACGCTAAGACAATTAAAGTTTCTAAAGAAGAAACAGTGATTATTGATGGAGCTGGTGAGCTGAAAAAGATTAAAGAAAGAGAAAATCAGATTAAAGCCCAGATCAATCATCCAGCTGTCTCAACTTATGACAAAGAAAAACTTGAAGAACGCTTAGCAAAATTAGTAGGCGGAGTGGCTGTCATCAATGTAGGAGCAGCTACAGAAACGGAACTTAAAGAGAAAAAAGCTCGGGTGGAAGATGCCCTTCATGCAACGCGCGCAGCAGTAGCAGAAGGAATTGTTCCAGGAGGAGGAGTGGCTCTTTTACGTGCTATCAAGAGCTTAGAGTCACTTAAGTTATCTAGCGATGAAGCGATCGGGGTAAATTTAGTCCTTCAAGCTGCTTATGCACCAGCCACGGCTATTGCCAATAATTGTGGCAAGCAAGGTAATTTAATTGCCGAGAAAGTCTATGAATTTAAGGGAGCCTTAGGATACAACGGCTTAACCGATGAGTTCACAGATTTGATTAAAGCAGGCGTAATCGATCCTGTACGTGTAACTAAAACTGCTTTGATTAACGCCTCTTCTATAGCCTCTCTCCTTTTAACTACCGCTGCAATGATTACCGATAAACCAAAGCCTAAATCTGCTATGACCGGAGCTCCTGGTATGGGCGATATGGGTGGCATGGGCGGTATGGGTATGGGCGGCATGGGTGGTATGGGTGGTATGGGTGGCATGGACATGATGTAAGAATACCAGCTAAAAAGTCTTAACCTAACCGGGAGTCAGCAATGTTGGCTTCCGGATTATTTCATGGAGTAATTATGCCTACCTATGCCTATCATTGTACAAGTTGTAATGCTAATCATGAAACCTTTCAAAAGATTAGCGAAGAACCCATAAAAATATGCCTATCTTGTGGAAAGCCTACCTTGCAAAGGGGCCCAGGAGGAGGAATTGGATTAGCATTCAAAGGAAAAGGATTTTACATTAACGATTACGGAAAAGGCGCCTCTTCTGGGGAAGAAAAAGCTTCTGGCCCAGATAACTGTGCCTGCGGCAAAAATAAATGCGAATAAAAAAAGAGCTTATTCACTTAAAACCCTCCTAGGGGCCTCTACTGAAAGCTCTTCGCATTCTCCGATAGGGTCGGCAACTTTTTTGTAAAACTTTACGATCTTTTTCTAGGTATCTAATTTTTAGAGAATACTAAGAAAAACCTATAAAAGGCTTTAGCCTCCAAAGTTTGAGCTTTTAAAGCCTAAACTCTTTTAAAAATTTAATCCGGTTCTACAGCCTACACTTACAACTTAAACAAATCTCTTTCCTCCCGGAAGAAACAAGACAATTTTATCAGTTAGAAGCTTTAATTTAATAACAACCCTCCCACCTCTCCTTCCAGTAGGAATATGACAGCTAATTGAGCCGCTAGATTTAAATGAGAGCTTTTTAGAGAATGCTTCAAAGGAAATAAAGCTGGATTCTCCTAAGATAAAAGTTAAGGCTTGCGAATTTCAAATTGTAGACTTACCCACCCTTGTTCCTCCTGCTCTTTAAGCACTTTCCACCCCCAAGCTTGGGCTAAATGAAGGTAATCCTGCTTTTGCTCAGATAAGATACCTGATACTAAGCAAATATCATGGTGACCATGGAGACATTTTAATGCCTCCCAAGCATTCTGCTGCTCAGCCATAATCATGTTCATTAAGATTACAGGCGGTGCAGAGAGAGAAGAAATTATAAAATCCTGAGGGAGGCTAATGGTTACCTTATCCTGCATCTTATTTAGCAGAGCATTTTCTCGGGAATGCTTTAAAGCCTCAGGATCAATATCCAGGGCATACACATGTTTTGCCCCTAAAGCGACTGAACATAAAGCTAATACCCCACTACCACAACCGATATCTACGACCTCTTTCCCCCATACGTTATCATTTAACATATCCACTATTAATCGGGTAGTAGGATGAGAAAGGTCCCCAAAGCCAGCTCCTGGCATAAGTTTAAGCTGCTTTCCGTAAGAAGAGCAGGCATACGGTAAATCAATATGCACGCAGCCGTCATAAAAATTAAGGCCATGGGCTTCCCATTGTGATTGCCAATCAATTTCTCCTAGCTCACTAAGCTCAGCAAATTGAATGAAAGGGAAAAGGTTCAGTAAAGACTTAACTGTCAGCTCATTTTCAGCCAAAATATAAATACGAGGAAAAGCTTTAAAATCTTCTTCCATATAAAGAGGGTTTAAGCCTGCCTCTTGCAACGATTCCCATGCTTCATCTAAAGGGGTTTCATTTTTAACATGCAAAGCAAAACATGAAAAAGGCTTTATATCATCCATGAGCTAACCGGGAAAGTCTGTTTACTTAGTTTTTCTTCAGAAAGCATTTATCTTCCCTTTCCTTTTTTTAATCTGGAGGTAATCACAACTCCTAGAGAGCAGTTAAGCAAGCATGCTTCTCCAAAAAAGTTTAAGGCATGGACAAATTATTTTAAAAGCCTTAGCTATAAATAAAGGGTAAAGGACTCAAGGAAGCTTTCTATTTTAAAATTCTTGGATAACAAGAAGCTTATCAGGCGTTTTCTTCTTCTTCAAAATCTTCGTAAGCCTGTACGATTTCATCATCTTCTTGATATTTTTCTTGAGGTTGAAGCTGACTTTTGGCCTTTCGTTCAGAGAAAGTAGTTTTTTTCTTTCCTTTTACATACAGCTCTAAAGGAACGCCTACGAATCCATAAGTTTCACGGAACTGATTATAAAGATATTTCTTATAACTTTCACTCATCAGGTTAGGATAATTAACAAAGAGGATAAACTTGGGCGGCTGTACATCCACTTGCGCCATATAGTAAATCCTTAAACGTTTACCGCCAATCATGGGAGGATGATTCTTCTGTAGCGCACTTTCAATAAATTTATTAAGCTGATGGGTAGGAATACGTTTTAAAGAATGTTCTTGCACGCTTTTAATTTCTTCAAAAAGCTTTTCAACATTTCTTCCTGTGGTAGCCGACATAAAGATCTTAGGACAATGGCTTAAAAAAGAAACCTCGTCATTGATGTCTTTTAAACAATGTTCCATACGAAATCCCTTAACCAGATCCCATTTATTAAATACCAGAATACATCCTTTGCCACTTTCTTCAATTTTATTAGCAATCTTTTTATCCTGTACGGTCATACCCTGTTGGGCATCTAACATCAGCACACAAATATCTGCGCGTTCTATAGCCCTTTCCGTACGAATAGCTGCAAATTTGTCTACCACTTCATGTTCAGCATGCTTACGACGTATACCAGCTGTATCGATTAAGCGAAAATGATCTTCTTGGTGGGTTACAGAGACATCTATACTATCCCTAGTCGTACCTGGAATGGGACTCACAATGCAACGCTCTTCATCTAATAGAAAATTAATAAGTGAGGATTTCCCTACATTGGGACGCCCGACAATTGCTACTTTGGTAGCCAAATCCTCTTCTGCTTGCAAGTCGTCTTGCTCTAGGTCTTCAAAGGCTTCCTCTAAAAGCTCAGCCATGTGCCAGCCTTGCGCAGCAGATACTGAAATCATCTTCTTGATTCCTAGAGAGTGAAATTCATGCAGGAGGTATTCTTGGGCTCCATTATCAATCTTATTGACAGCCAAGCAAACAGGTTTTTTAGTTTTTAGCAAAATTTTTGAAATTTCTTTATCTAGCTTGGTAATTCCCAGATGAGCGTCTACTACCATTACAATTGTGTCCGCTTCTTCAATCGCTACTTCCGCTTGGCGTAAAATATGCTCATTAAAATCTGCGTGCGAATGGTAATCCATCCCGCCAGTATCGATGACTTCAAAAGCTCTGCCAAAAAACTCAGCTTGACTATACAAACGATCGCGTGTAATTCCTTCAGCTTCATCAACAATGGCGATCTTTTTTTTACAGATGCGATTAAAAAGAGCGGATTTTCCTACGTTAGGTCGTCCTACAATAGCTAGTTTAGGTAAATGTGTCATAACTCTATCGATTTTAATGTTTAGTTGACAAATCATAACATTTTAAATGTTAAAAATAAATAGACTTTTCTATAAATTTAATTTAGTATACTTGTGTAAAAACAAATCTCTTTTTATGGGCGCCAATTACCTTTCAGATGACATCTCATTTTCTCTTTTAAAAAGGGAAATTTCCGCTTATTCTTGGAACACTTTCCGCAGTGATGCAATCGCTGCTCTAACCGTGGCCTTGATTACTTTGCCTCAAGCGATGGCAGCAGCTCTTCTTGCCGGCCTGCCTTTATCGAGTGGTCTTTTTGCAGCCATTTATTCCTCTATTTTAGCGAGTCTATTAGGATCTTCACCTCAACTTGTAGTAGGTCCTAGTAACGCCATTGCTATTTTGGTACAAGCAGGCACAGCAGAAGTTCTTTATCATCATTATCGTGAAGTAGTCGGAGTAGATCGCGATATTATTGCTCTGCAAATCCTAACGCAGTTAACCTTTTTAACCGGTTTTCTACAGATCGTAGCAGCAGGATGCAAGTTAGGAAGGCTTACCCAATTTGTCAGCTATACGGTTATTATAGGATATATTGTCGGCACTGCCCTTGCAATGGTAATTACTCAATCCTACGTTCTCCTAGGCCTCAGCTTCATGCCTGGCGTCCATTCACTTTATGAACGAGGAGCTTATCTTTTAGCTCAATGGCGTAGCATCCATATTCCTACGACTTTGATAGGAATGGCAAGCTTGGCCTTGCTTATTTTTTTAAGACGCACCAATCAGCGTATTCCAGCAGCTTTTCTCTCTTTAATCTTTGCTGCTGTAAGCGTTTATCTTTTACAGATCCCCGTTATTGGCAATTTTATTGATCATTTCTTTGCCTTTGATGCCCAGCAATCCGTGCATAAAATTCTTTTAGTAGAAGACACTGGGGAATTAAAAAATGCTATTCCTCATGTTAAGTTATTCTTTTTTAATACTGGTATTATGAATGAATTGCTTCCTGTCTCTTTTGCTATTGCGCTCTTAAGTATTATGGAAACCACTTCGGCTGCCAAATCAATCGCTGCGGGAACAGGCCATGCCCTTTCAATCAATCAAGAGATTTTCGGGATTGGAATGGGTAACTTACTGGCCTCTTTTATTGGAGCTATGCCTATCTCAGGCAGTGCTTCCCGCAGTAACCTTAATGTTACCTTGGGAGCCAAAACACGCTTTGCTAGTATTATGAACTCACTAGTTGTTGCCTTATTGTTAGGAGCTTTTGTCTTTTTCATCACCAAGATTCCTTTAACAACTTTTGCTGCCATTTTATTAATCACTGCCGCCAATCTTGTAAATCCTAAACAATTCCTTGTATGCATGAAGGCGACTAATTCGGATGCCTTAGTTTTGTGGGCTACCATCTTATCATGCCTATTTTTTAGCCTAGATGTTGCCTTCTACATTGGTATCATCATCTCGATTACATTATATCTAAAAAAAGCAGCTATTCCACAACTAATCGAATATGATTTTGACCAGGCAGGTGAGCTTATTAACCTCGATAGGTCTGGTGCTCATAAAGAAAAAAACATACGTTTCATCAAAGTAGAAGGAGAGCTTTTCTTTGGGGCAGCTGATTTGTTTCAATCCACATTGAAGTCCATTACAGAAGATGATAACAAAACTAAAGTTATCATTTTACAACTTAAAAATGCGCGCGATATTGATGCCACCTCCTGCCTGGCCTTGCAACAGCTGAATAATTATCTTAAAAACTCAGAGCGCCACTTAATCACTTGCGGAATTACGCCTCCTTTATGGGATGTATTTTGTGCCTCAGGGATTATTGAATCGTTAGGTAAGGAAAACCTTTTTGTCTTTGATGAGCGGCAGCCTCAGCATCATATGTTAAAAGCTTTATCACGAGCCCATGAACTTGTCAGCCATTCATCAATTTCTCCTCCTTCCCCAGAAGTAGAAACGCTTTTTACAAGCTTACCGACTGCCCCCTAATTCAAAACAATCTATTTATTAATTACTTGCCCGCCCAGACCTTTTAATAAACAAGTTCTTTAAAAAATTTGCACATACTTAATAGTATAAATGCTTAGCTTCTCTTAAGTTTTATACTCGCTCGGCTTTACTCCTTATGATAAAAAGTTTTTTATCCCTATTTTCATCTTTCTAAGATTAAGCCAGCAGGTAATTTCTCACCAAAAGCCTGCTCTTGCTCTTGTAAGCTTAAAGTAGCAGTTTGAGTCAACATTCTCTGCAAATGCTCATGTTGAGGAAGAAGAGAAAAAGTGCTCAAAATATTATCTAAAGTAGCTTGCGAAATATCTACTTCACGATGAGCCGTTTTCCTAGCTAATTGACCTAGAAGATGAGCTAATGGATCGTGGGGAGAAAGCTTAAGTAAAGATTCAATCCATTTAGAGCACTCCTCGCTGGGAACTACATAGGCTAGAGATCCATAGATTAAATGGCGGGCCCCTATACGACCCAAAGCCCAATAATCTGCAGCCACTGCTTCACCAGCGCAAATGCGGGTGAGAATGGCTAGCCCTATTTTTCTTTTTAAGGCCAGATCGAGCCATTCAAATGAAGCTAATGTTCTTATTTTTTCTGAATAAGAATAGATATCATTTTTACTTTTAAGAATAATTTTAGAGGTCTTATTAGGTAATAGGGTGGCCAGAATATCATTAGCTAACTGAATTTGCTGGCCTTTATTTAAACCACCCGCTATGCGGCGATAACAGATCCACTGTTGAATGAGGCATTCAAAAGACTTGGCTAACTTAAAATCTCCTAAAATAATCTTCCATAATTCTTTAATGCGAAAATCATCCAAAGGATAGCCAAAGCCAGGTCGCAGAAAAAAGCCCATCATATTCCACCAACGTGGCTCAAGATCAGCAGAAGCTTTACGTTGATCAGCTAAGCTTAACAAGGTATCAAAAAGCCCTCTCAATAGGCTTAAAGGCCAATCCAGGCGTCCTCTATCTAAATAATTCTCCAATTTTTCCATCATTTTTTCTGCTTTAATCGAGCTTGTAAATATTTCGCGAAGATACTCTTGAGATGACTTTAAATAGGAGGAATCAAAACTTTCATCCTGACGTTTCGACTCTAAGGAGGAAACGTTATTTTCTTGGCCTGATATCTGCCGTACTTGAAATTCTAAAGGCCAGCGATGCCCGGTTGTTGACGATTGCAACCATACTTCTAATGTGCCGATAGCTGTCAGCTTTATATGAAGCTTTACAGGGATATTATCTAGGACACTTTCAGAGAGCTGCTTTTTCCCTACACGCAAAATGGTATGAATGGCAGGCATTGCCTGCAGTTCTTGATTATCGATCTCTATTATATCTCCCTTTTGGTCATCTAAACGCACTTGTGATGTATATAAGCTAAACGAGACGGGTACATTGGGCCGCAATGAAAAAGTATGTTCACATTGATAACTTGCACCTTCTTCAGCTCCTCGAGGCAAAAGAGTCAAAGCTTGGTTTGAAACTGTGCCATCGTATTTTTTAACATCAATTCCTAGATAATAGGTTTTGGGTATTCCACTAGCTATCCTTACTCCATAGCCCCGACGTACTTTTCCATAGTAAGCGGCTCCTCGGGCCACAGCTATATCAAGGCCTACGCTTTCCAAAATTTTTGTTTGTGAGCCCGGATACCATCTTTCCAACGAGCATATAAGAGCTTGCTGAAAAATAGTAGGTTTCATGGAACCCCCATTAAAAAGAATGTAGTCAGGAGCTTTTTGAAACTGCGAGCGCTTTAAGAACGTAGCTAAATGTTTGGTGATAGAAGGCTCTTCTTCGTAGGGAAGGCCTACCATCCGAAATCCTGTAGACCTGCGTAATTGAAGAGCTTCTTCAAGAGAATATTGTGCAAAAAACCCATTTAATAATAAATGAGCCACTTCTTGGCGTTTAACCTGGATAGATAAGCTTCCTTTAACTACCGCAGACCCTGAACCTTGCAACAAAACTGTAAAATGGTCTACAGCAGAGGCTGCATTTTCTAGCAAAGCTTCCTTAGCAGCTTTAGCTTGATGTTTCAGCTGCAGCCATTGAATAAGCTGAAAATCTCTTTTTCCATACTCATGAGATAGCCTTTCTTCAAGATAGTGGGCAAGAGCAATATCCATATTATCACCCCCTAATAACAGATGATCGCCTACAGCCCTACGGTTTAAAGTTAGCTCGCTTTTTCCTTGCTGCACTTCTATCAAACTAAAATCCGTAGTACCGCCTCCTACATCACAGACAAGGATAGTTTGCCCTGCCTGCATCTGTTGCTGCCATTGATTTTCATGTAAAGAGATCCAACTATAAAAAGCTGCTTGGGGTTCTTCAAGCAAGGTTAAATGAATAAATCCTGCCATCTTAGCAGCCTCAACAGTTAAACGTCTTGCTACTTCATCAAAAGAAGCAGGAACTGTCAGAACAATCTCTTGTTGTTCAAACTCTGCCTCAGGATTCGATTTAGCCATGAGGTAATTCCAGGCATGACGAATATGGTTCAAATAATGCGCTGTGGCCTCCAAGGGGCTGATTTTTTGATCCGCTTCACTAGCTTCAGGGGGAAGGATTTTATCATTTCTATTAGCAACTGAATAGCTTAGCCAGCTTTTAGCCGACTGAACAAGCCGTGTGGGGACCCTAGCTCCGTGTGCATGGGCAAAAAAGCCTACAAATGTGTTATTATTTTTTTTCCAAGGCAAATCTAACGCTGCTCCTTGCCACTCCATGGGAGCTGAAAGATATACAAAAGAGGGTAAGGTATGGCGTAGTCCTATATAGCTGGGCCCCAGCAGCTGAGGTACAGCAAAAGATTGAATGGAAGCTTTGGGATGTTGAGTATCGACATATGAAATGCAACTATTTGTCGTTCCTAAATCAATTCCAATAATATATCTCATCTCTTATTTCTCCCGTTTAAAGCTAAAGCTTCCAAAAACACTTAAAAAAAAGGACAGGCAAGTGGAGTCACACTTGCTCCCACCCCTTTGGTTAATATCTTAGCCATGGCATCTGACTCTTAGCTATCTCTTAAGTTTTAATTAGAGATGGCTCGAAACATTTTATTAGCCATTTTAAATAGGATATTCCTGCTTGCCTGAATTAATATTGATATAAAGCTATAAAGCGTAAGGGTTTCTGCCATGGCCTAACGATTATTAATAAATCCTTGCAAATAGTGCAGGCTCACCTATGGGGAGCTAGCATGTAAGGCAAGGGTAGAATTTTTTATAAAATCTATAGGTTTTATTGAAACCCTTTGATTACTTTCTAGTGAATAGCCATGTTAGATAGCAAGACAGCTTAAAATTAATTTAAAAAACATTTTGCCAAATAACAGTTTGGCAGCTCTTTTATCTAGTAAGACCTATTAATCCTTTAGGGGTTAGCGAAGTAGACTACAATATGTTTAAAGAGACCTTCTAATACTAAAACAGAGAAAAAGCCACGTGTAACCTTCATTCACCCAGATTATTGAAGGGATTTAATCGCTTTTCAGAAACTTTTATCTCTTAAATTTAAAAGGAGCTGCACCCGATTTCTTTGCCCGTCCAATAATACAAAGCTACTTTATGTTCTGCTTTAGCCCAAACCGGCTCCCTATAGCAAGGGCAAGGCTTACCAAGCTTATAGCATCTTGTATTTCCTAGGAAATTTTACATTTTCTTTAGTACATTTGCAAATTGTAATTGAGAATTTTCTCTACCTTGGGACTTTTTTAGTATGAGGATAGTTAGATAAGCTATCTTTAGTTAAGAGAAATGCAAAAGAAAAATATAACATACAACGATTCATTCCATCGACACACCTTCCAGGAAGGTAAAAAGTAGAATAGCAACTTATGCAAGGAAAAAGAATAAAAAAATTTATTTCATTTATTTCCTCTTATTTGCCCCAAGAATTACTTCTTTAATGGCAAACCTTGGTTTATTTGACATACAAAAATTCTTTTCCTATACTCTGCGATTATTTCTGTAGAGCAGGAAAAGGGGGAATTTTAAGCCATTTTCAAGAAGGAAGGTATATGAGTGGATTGATAAGGTCTTAGTAGATGGAATAAATAGACCCTCCCATTCAAGTTACTCACTAAAGGCTTTCCCTTACAAAAACATTAATCATAATAATTTGCAGGATTATTCACCTTTTATCTGTTTATTTAAGCTCTATCTTTATATAATAAAATCAATTTTCATTAATTAGTGAGAAAAATTATGACACATGCCAGTGCTTTTAAAACATCTGCTTCTAGAAAATCTGAGAAAATGGAAGATTTAGATGTTGCGACACACGAGTTAAGGGATCAAGGCTTACCGTCCATTGTAAGAAAAGATTCAGCGGGCAGATCTTACACCATCTACACTGAAAATATTTACCATTCTAGCTATGCCTGGCGAGTAAAAAAAGGCTTAATAGCTTTGGCTGCTACCTTTTTTTCTTGTGGATTAGCATTGATATCAAAAACTGTAAGAAAATTTTGGCACGAATGTATAAGTGGCATCGAAACTAAGCAGATTAAAGTCTTGACCAGGTTAAATCCGACCGATGAGAAAACCAAAAATATAGGCAGTAATAAATTTTCTTCCCCGACTCTACCTGAGCAAAAGCTTTCTTCAGTTAAAAAAGAGGAGGTAAATCCTTTTCCCCCTTTTTCTTCTCATACTTCTCACTCTTTAGAAAAGGAAAAGCTTCCATCCATATCTACTCCGCAAACTCTGCCTGAAAGAAGTACCTCAATACCTAAGTCTGCTCTTTTATCTCAAAGCCAATCTCTACTTTTTCAACTCTTTTTTCCTTCTACTGAGGAGATCGAAAGCTTAAATACAAAAGAGATCCCTCCCATTCTCACTTTGGAGCCAAAAGAGGCACAGCTAAATCAACCAGGTAATCTTTTTACAGAAAGGCATGATCGCTATCATAATCGGATAAAGGGTGTCATGAAGCAACCTTTGCATACATGGCTCGAACGCGAAGAACATGAAATGCGACACATTACAGGCTTACAAAAAGAGAGCTTGCTTAGTTTTCAGAAGCGTATTGAGGATAGGCTTAATCAATTTAATCAATCTTTTCAGTTGCTACCTCGTTTTCGACGATTAGCAAAAAATCCTCTTCTCAAGGAGCTGAAAATTAAAGACCTCGAAGCTGCATGGGAGCAGTCGGCTCTTAAAATTTTTCTGCTAGATGAAGAAGAAGTGTCTAATATGAGCATAGACGCTATTAACAAATTATCTACCAGGCAGGCAAAGTTCTTAAGCCAGCAAGCTACGATGTTAAGAAAGAAAGAGCTTGGCTTAGCTATTAATTCCGCCGAGACTTTAAAAAAATTGACTTTATGGGATCTACGCCAAGTAAATATAAGTTCCCTTGAGCTGGTGATAGAAAATTTATCAAGCAATTTAATCGAATGCTTGACTGAAGAGCAAAAGTTAGGCCTTAATATCGATCTTCTAAGTGCTAAGCAGTTTAGAATTATTTACAAGAATGAAAAAAGAATCAAAGCTTTATCTGCAAGCGCTCTAGTGGTTGGCTTAAATAAGGGATTATTTGATGGAAAAATTAGTAGGCTAATCTCTTCTGAGCAAGTGAGAAATATAGACTTTACGCAAGTGAATCTATATAAACAAGAGCATAATCAAATGATCCTCAATACGATCATCGATACAATCACCAAGAAAGATAAGAGCTTACAAAGCCTTCAGCAGGCTAGCCTTTTATACTTATTGCCTTTCATCAACCCTATTTATCTTCGTCATTTAACACCAGAGCAAATTCAAGCGATTGATTTTAAAAATGAGAAAATTACACAGGCTATGGTCAGCGGGATAATAGGATGGAAAGGAGGGCAGCGAACAAATTCACCTAGCAACCTTCAATTTTTTACGCCTCAGCAAATTATCAACTGCTTACAAAGAAATCTATTCAATTCTAAAGCTTTACAGTCTATCTCAGGAAAACAGGTAGAACAGCTAGATTTTACACAATTGGATTTATATAAGCTCGAACAGAATCCCCTTATTTTTGATTGCCTGAATACGATCATGAATAGGCTCACTATACAAGACTCTAGTTTAAAAAGCCTCCAAGAGCCTAGCTTCTTATACTTATTGCCTTTTTTAAACCCCGTTTATCTTAATTATTTGACTCAGCAACAAATCCAACGGATTGATTTTAAAAAAGAAAACATTACGCAAGCTATGGTGGATGGAATTGTAGGAGAATCCAGAACAAATAAAAAAAATAATCCACTGGAATTTTTTGAACCTCAGCAAATCATCGACTGCCTACAAAGAGATTTACTCAGCCCTCAAGCTGCACCTCTACTTTCTGCAGAAAAAATTAAGCAGATAGATTTCACTAGAATTGAACTTCTTACGCTCTCTCCTGCTAGTAAGGCTGCTATCAATGTTTTTATGCATACCCTTACTATAAAAGATAAGAGTCTGCAAAACCTTGGGAAAAGTAGCTTTTTATATTTATTGCCGATTATACCGCTTTCCTTACTTAATTATCTTAGCCGTGAACAAATCCAAGCGATTGACTTTAAAAAAGAGAGCATAACTCCAGACATGTTAAAAGGAATTCTAGGAGTCGATCACATATCTAGGCCTATAAAAACTTTAGAATTCTTTATGCCAGCACAAATTATAGACTGTTTAAAAAGAGATCTATTGGATATGCGATCAGCTCTCTCTTTAACTCCTCAACAAATTGCTCAAATAGACTTAAAAAAAATTGAACCTAAAACCATGGTTATCCTAGCTCTTATTCGCCACCATTCACTTAAAAATTAAGAGAGCTTAAAGTTTACCTAATAAACTATAAGCGGTTAGAATGGAAGATTGTTTCTAAGTCTTAAGTTATTGTTTCTTAAGACTAAAAAACATCTTTTGTAATAAGGCTAGCAAGAGAGTTTAACTAAAAATTAGACGCACTACTTGAGTTTTTTTAGATAAGCAGGCGGGCTCGATTAAATGCCTGCAAATTCCTCTATTTTGCTTAAAAGTTTCAGCTTTCTTTAATAAAAGGGACCCTAGATGAGAAAGTTTTTTCTCAGTAAAGTTTCTTTCCCTCTAGCTTTCAAATTTTCTTTGCATTCCCCTATACTTCCTGAAGAGAGCAGGCAAACTTTTTCTCTTTTAACTCCCTTTTTAAACATCTCTTCTACAGAAGCATTGCTAAAATTAAATACAACGCTTAAGGGATTAAGGACTAATGAAGCTGAGGCTAGACTTGAGAAGTATGGGCTAAATGATATTAAAGGCGATAAACCTGCTAATAAATACACTCTGCTATTAAAGTATTTTATTAATCCTTTTATTGTTTTGTTGGTAATGCTTGCAGGCATTTCTTTATTTTTAAGTAATATAGACGCAGCCATTATTATTTCTGTGATGGTAGCTATCAGCGTGATGATAAGATTTTTTCAAGAGTGGCAGTCGAAAAAGACGGCAGCGAAACTTAAGGCCATGGTAAGTACCCAAGCAACCGTGCTGCGGCGTGAAGACTCGAATAGTGAACCCCAAAAACAAGAGATAGATATTAAGCTTTTAGTACCTGGAGACATTATCCATCTATCAGCGGGGGATATGGTACCAGCAGATGTGAGATTACTCTCTGCCAAAGAATTATATGTTAGCCAGTCATCCCTATCAGGAGAATCTTTACCCGTCGAAAAAGAAGCTATTTCTCATTCTGCTAGGAGCACAGAAAATTTATGGGAAATGCCCCATCTTTGTTTCATGGGCACTCATGTTTTCAATGGAACTGCTCTAGCAGTTGTCCTAACAACGGGAGAGCATACATATCTTGGTGGAATGGCAAAAAGCATAACCCACCCTCGTCCCCTAACCGCTTTTGACATAGGAATTAGTAAGGTCAGTTGGCTGCTCATTCGGCTAATGTGCATAACAGTCCCCATAGTTTTTTTGTTGAATGGATTTATTAAAGGAGATTGGCTGGAGTCTTTACTTTTTGCGTTGTCAGTAGCCGTAGGTCTAACACCTGAAATGCTTCCTATGATTATAACTGTTAATCTTGCTAAAGGTGCCGTAAACATGTCTCGTCATCAGGTAATCGTCAAGCACTTAAATGCCATCCAAAATTTTGGGGCTATGAATATCCTTTGTACAGATAAAACGGGCACACTTACTCAAGATAAAGTCATCCTAGAGAGGCATTTAGATATCGAGGGAAACGATAATCAAGAAGTGTTGCTTTTTGGTTATTTAAACAGTTTTTATCAAACCGGTCTAAAGAATCTTCTAGACAAAGCTATTTTAGAACATAGCGAAATAGAAAAAACTTTAGATTTAAGAACCAATTATAAAAAAATAGACGAAATTCCTTTTGATTTCGTGCGTAAAAGAATGTCTGTTATTGTGGAAAAAAATGCGCAGGAACATCTTTTAATCTGTAAAGGTGCCTTTGAAGAAGTTGTAAGCCTGTGTAGTGGGGTCAAAATAAAAGGCTCTACTCTTTCTTTGTCTCTTTCTCTCAAAGATAAAACAAATAGCTTAGCGAAGGAACTTTATCAAGAAGGCATGCGTATTCTAGCTGTGGCTTACAAATGCGTAGAGCCTACTGAGAGCAAAGAATATACGGAAAAGGATGAAAAGGAGATGGTGCTTCTCGGCTTACTAACTTTTCTTGATCCTCCTAAATCAACAGCAGCAGAAGCCATCGCTCAATTACGCTGCCAAAATGTTCAGGTTAAAATTTTAACTGGAGATAATGAGTGGGTAACCCATCGAATTTGTCAATGGGTCAATCTTAAAGTTGAAAATTCTCTTACCGGGCATGAACTTGAAAAAATGAACGATAAAGAACTTTCAAATGTAGTGGACCACACAACCCTTTTTACTAAATTAACGCCTCTTCAAAAATCTAGAGTAATTGCCTCATTAAAATCTAATGGCCATACAGTAGGGTATTTAGGAGATGGAATTAATGATGCTCCGGCCCTTTGCGAAGCTGATGTAGGGATTTCTGTTGATACAGCTGTCGATATCGCTAAAGAATCAGCTGATATCATCATGCTAGAAAAAAGTTTACTCTTTTTAAACGCTGGGGTGGTCGAAGGGCGTAAGACCTTTGGTAATATTCTCAAATATCTAAAGATGGCTCTAAGTGCAAATTTTGGAAATGTGTTTAGTATTCTAGGAGCTAGTGCTTTATTTCCTTTTCTACCCATGTTGCCTATTCAATTACTAATTCAAAATCTTTTGTATGAGATTTCACAAGCGACCATACCTTGGGACCACATGGATCCAGAGTTTTTAGCCTATCCTCAGCGTTGGGAACCTGGAGATATAGCTAAATTCATGCTGGTGGTAGGGCCTATAAGCTCAATTTTTGACTATATAACTTTTGCCGTTATGTGGTTCATTTTTGCTGCCAATACTCCTGAGAAACAATCTATATTCCAAACGGGCTGGTTTATAGAAGGATTACTTTCTCAGACATTAATCGTACACATGATTCGAACTCCCAAGATTCCTTTTATTCAAAGCATGACCGCATGGCCGCTTACATTAACAACATGGGTAATTATAGCTATAGGAATTTACCTTCCTTATGCATGCATAGGAGCAAGTATTGGATTGGTACCTTTGCCCTGGAGTTATTTTCCTTGGCTATTAATTATTTTATTAGGGTATTGTCTTCTCACCCAGCTAGTAAAAATGTGGTTTATAAAAAAATTTGGGCGTTGGCTATAAAAGCTTTCTAGTTTACCAGAGGAAAGCTATTAGCTTAATAGTTCGCTAATGGGGCTTTAAGCCAGCAGCCTTTGCTTATTGATGAGATTTGAAAAATCTACTTTTTCTTTAGAAAAAAATTATTGGAGTTCAAATAGCTCGAAGTGCATACCTAACTGATTCGGCAAGCTATTCTAAATCAAGAGATAGCAAGGAAAAAAGTTGGTTCCCTTTTAAAATACCCTCCTAGTTTTTTAAGCCTACAATAAATTATATGGTTATAAGCAGCTCCATATGCAATCATACGTTTAAAAAAGCTATACTCCTAAGTTAAGAAAGATAGTTAGTGAAGGCTTAGCTTCTTCTTTAAAGCGTAGGACTTGCCTTTTTCTTAAATGAAGCAGGTAATAAAATACAAAGTTTTTCAGCCACAGATGAAAATGCTGCCATATCTCGCCTGAGATGTTTTTCAGCAAATTTCTTATTAACTTAAGTTCTAATGGCTCAGTTGATAGCTCTATCTCCGCAGAAAAGGGGTAAGTTGGCTGCGCTCTAAGCAAAGGTTTTCAAGCTGAAAAAGCTGCCTTATCTCTTCTACAGGAACAGTAGTAAGCTGGTTGCCCTCTAAGTCAAGTATTTTCAAATGAGAGAGCCGCCCTATCTCTGCAGGAACAGCGGTGAGCTGGTTGTTGCTTAACCAAAGCTCTTGCAGCTTGGAAAGCTGTCCGATTACTGGAGGAATAACGGTTAGCTGGTTGTTATTTAATAGAAAGCTTCGCAACTCGTTAAGCTGCCCTATCTCTGTAGGAACGCTGGTAAGCTGGTTGTGCCCTAAGTTAAGCATTCGCAGCTGAGAGAGTTGCCCTATTTGTGCAGGAAGAGTGGTAAACTGGTTGTGGTTTAACACAAGGCCTAGCAGCTCGGTAAGCTGCCCTATCTCTGTAGGAATAGTGGTAAGCTGGTTGTGGTCTAAGTAAAGCCTTGTAAGCTGAGAAAGTTGCCCTATCCCTGCAGGAATAGTGGTTAGCTGATTGTTGCTTAGCCAAAGCTTTCGCAGATTGGAAAGCTGCCCTATCGCTGTAGGAACAGCAATTATCAGATTATTATCTAAGGCAAGAGTTTGCAGCTGCGATAAATGCCCTATCTCTGCAGGAATAGCGGTTAGCTGATTGTTGCTTAGCCAAAGCTTTCGCAGCTTGGAAAGCTGCCCTATCGCTGTAGGAACAGCAATTATCTGATTATTATCTAAGGCAAGAGTTTGCAGCTGCGATAAATGCCCTATCTCTGCAGGAATAGCGGTTAGCTGGTTGTTGCTTAACCAAAGCCCTTCCAGCTCGGAAAGCTGTCCGATAGCTGTAGGAACAACAATTATCTGATTATTATCTAAGGCAAGAGTTTGCAGCTGCGATAAACTCCCTATCTCTGCAGGAATGGTGGTTAGCTGGTTGTTGTTTAATTGAAGCTTTCGCAGCTCAGAGAGCTGCCCTATCTCTGCAGGAAGAGTAGTAAGCTGGTTGTTGCTTAATCTAAGAACTTCTAGCCAAAGGAGCTGTCCTATTTCGGCAGGAAGAACGGTGAGCTGGTTATCGTTTAGTAAAAGCCAAGTTAGCTCAGACAGCTGTCCAATCTCTGCAGGAACAGCGGCGAGCTGGTTATCATTTAAGAAAAGCCCTGTTAGCTTAGAAAGCTGCCCTATCTCTGCAGGAACAGCAGTGAGCTGGTTGTACCCTAAGTTAAGGTTTGTGAGCTGCGAGAGCTGTCTTATTTCGGCAGGCACAGCTGTTAGCTGGTTATCGTTTAGTAAAAACCACGTTAGCTTAGACAGCTGCCCAATCTCTGCAGGAAGAGTGGTAAGCTGGTTGTTTTTTAACGAAAGCTCTTCCAGCTGCGATAATTGCCCTATTTCTGGGGGTAAAAGGGTTAAGCCAATTCCTTCTAACTGTAAACTCGCAATATCTTTGCCATACCTTTCAATCCACTCTTTAAAAAGCTCTCCTTTTTTTGCTAAAGGCAAATACTTGATTTCTTCTTGCTCTAAATATCCCTCTCCACCAGGTAATTTTTTCCACATTAAAAGGCGATTAATATTTAATAGATAAAAGGCGTAATTAGCGGCTGTAAAACACTTATTTTCTGCAGGGTTATTTTTAAATTCTAGAGGTGATAGAGATTTAGCTAAAGTAAAGGTTTGCTTAAAGATTGCCTTTACTTTTTGCATTGGAAGAAGCTCATGATCTAGCTTATAAATTTTATCTAAAATAAGAGCATGCTTGCTAACATTTCCTGGAGGAAAATGAATTTTAACTATTTGCCTATAAAGAGAAGGCACTACTTCTATAGCCAGCAAATGTCGCCATCTTGTACAAACGCTAGATAAAGAAGGTGTGGCGCAGTACTCTAAAATGGAAGTAAGCACTTCATTAGGCAAATGCGCAAAAGAAATAGAAACGCTAGTATGCATTTTATAGCCTTTATTAAGATTTATCTAAATCCTTAAGTCTCTTTTTAATGAAAAAGATATAAAAAAAACCCAAAGCATGCAAGAAAATGCTAGCAATAGATTCAAAGATTAATTCTCTTTTCAGACTATAGACTTGGTTCCTTTAAAAAATGCTATATTGTTTTTCTCTTAAGGGCTTCGGTTTGCATTCCTCTTTTACTATACCTTGATATAGGTGCATTGCTGTTCTAGTCTCGCTTTATCTTCAAACCGACTTTTGATCTTTTGCTTAGGAAATTGATTGTTTAAAAAAGACTTGTTTTATTTCCCTGAACTGGCTTTGTATACTAAAGATTAGCTTGCAGTCCTATAAGAACAGAGAGTTAAAATCTTCCAAGTACCTCAGCCAAGTTTTTGCCAAGCTTTTATGAGGTGAATTAAAGATCAGGTAATTGAAACACAATTTCTCAATAGTATATGCACAATAGCGGACGCGCTTTTATTATTTGCTAGGCACTTTTTGCTTTCAGCGCCCTGGCTAATTAAATTGGGACTAGACTCACCTTAGGCTTTCTTTTTAGCCAGGGCGTTTAATTCCT
Source organism: Neochlamydia sp. TUME1 (assembly GCF_000813645.1). Lineage (NCBI taxonomy): Bacteria > Pseudomonadati > Chlamydiota > Chlamydiia > Parachlamydiales > Parachlamydiaceae > Neochlamydia > Neochlamydia sp. TUME1. The sequence goes on from NZ_JRXI01000189.1 coordinate 22,586, forward strand.
CAATCTGCATGATAAAGCCCTTTAAACCCAGTTTCTCTCTCCTCAATAGGTTATTCGAATTTGAAAAAAGGCCCTCTGTATCCCTACACACTATTACTCAGGTAGCTTTTTAAGCGTATAAACAGTGATTGCGCATTTAAAAAATTTAAGCCTTTATTATACGCTTTGAAAAAACTTAGTCTGCATAAACAACCCTCTGAAACATGTCTCTCTACTTAGTTCGAGGGGTTTTTATAAAGTACGGGGCTGCATAAGGAGTATCTCAAAAGCATATTATAAAAAGAGAAAACAAATTGTCTTCTAGTAAATTTTTTAATAACATCAACATTTTTATTTAAAACATCCCTCTTTTTTAAGAAATTTGAATTTTTATGCTTTTTCTGCCACCTAATCTACAAAGTGGAGGCAGAAACAGTGTGGTTGGAAAATTCGAGAGAGAGAAGTTTAGATATTCCGCGTTCTTGCATCGAAACCCCAAAGAGCACGTCGGCAATCGACATCGTAATTTTATTATGAGTAATGATGATAAATTGACATTTTTCTAAGAAGTGTTTTACGACATTGACAAATCTTTCCACATTCGTATCATCCAAGGGAGCATCAATTTCATCTAAAATGCAAAAAGGCGCGGGCTTAACTTCAAAGATAGCAAATAATAAAGCTAGGGCTGTTAGGCATTTCTCACCTCCAGACAACAGGTTAATCGAACGCATCTGCTTACCGGGGGGCTGCGCAATAATTTCTATGCCTGCTTCCAGAATATCTTCTGTTTCTGTAAATTGAAGATCAGCTTCCCCTCCATTAAATAAAATTTTAAAATTTTTCTTAAAGTTGTGGCAAATCAACTCAAAAGTTTCCTTAAAAATCTTTCTACTTTCTCCTTCTAAATGAGCAATGATTTGTATAAGCTCTTGTTTAGATTCGCTCAAATCATCAATCTGTTGATTCAAAAATTCATAACGAGCTTTATGTTGATCAAATTCATGAATAGAGGTCATATTGATATCACCTGCAGACTCTATCGTTTGGCGTAAAGCACGAATTTTCTTCTCTCCTTGCTCCATACTTTTTTCTAAAGGAAGATCTAAAGCTTTAACTTCATGGATAGTTATTTGATAGCGCTGCTGCAGTTCATTCTCTAATGATTGTCTGGAAGATTCTATATGAGCTAACTGAATGGCCGTTTGATGGAGCTCATTTTCTAGCTGTTTTAACTCCTGGTAGTACCGAGATAATTGCTCATCCATTCTAGCAAGGCTTAATTTTTTTTCTGCAACTGTTTGCTCTTTTCCTGCAAGCAAGTTTACCAATTCTTTCAAATTGCCTTCCGTCTTTTCTAACATGGAATCAAATTCTTGCACACTTTGCTTGAGCTGTGTTTTTACTTGCTGTCCATTTTCAATCTCTTCTAACAAATGCTCTTCGTGTTGTTGACTCTCCAAATCCTTCACTTCTAATACATTTAAGGCATGGATAAGCTTGCGATTTTCTTCGGCTATCTCCTGTAGAATAGCCTCTTTTTCTTGCATCTCATGACGGGCACTTTTTAGAAGATGTAATCTTTTCTCTACTTCTTCATGAAGAGAGGTGGATAATTTTTGCTCAATTTCTAAGGTTGTTTTAGCATCATGATATTTTAACTTAAGTTCACTAAGAAGGTTTAAGAGTTGCTCGCTAACAAGCTCAAGAGCTTTATTTTCGGCTTCAAGCTGCTTAACTTCATTTAACGCTTTTTCTAGATCTCCTTGGGTTCGTTGTAAAGCAAAGTTTACTTCTACCAGCTTCATTTCCTCTCGACGGATACCCTTATCCAGCTCGTTTCTTTCTAATTGAAGTTGGACGTGTCTTTCTTTTAATTTTTTCAATCTCGTCTGAAGATTATTTATTTGTAGCTCTTTTTCCTCTACGCTTTTATGTAAAGCTTTAAGTTCAGCTTCACGTAGAAAAACATTATTTTCCCCTTGAGAAATCGAGAAAAAGACACGATGCCTATCGATATAAGAGCCGTCTATTATCCAAATGCTAGCTTCAGGGAAACTTTCGGAAAGCTCTTCAGCCTGCTCTAATGTTTCGACGATAAAACAGTCCTTCAAAAATTGCTTTAAGCCTACAGGAGCCCCAACAAGCTGGGCTAACTCTTTAGCCTTAGGAGAGAGAGGAGATAGCTCGCGGGATGATGCAGTAAGACGATCGAGGCAGATTAAAGAAAAGTCTTTTAGCTTATTTGCGGCTGCATATTCTATTACCTCTTTAAGATGCTGAGATGTATGGACCACTAAAGTTTGTGCATAAGGCTTCATGATCTGGGCTAAAGCCTTTTCAGCTCCCTCTTGAGGGGTTAGGTATTCATATAAGCCATAAATCTTATTGTATAAAGGGCTTTTAATATTAGAGGATTCTTGCAAAAGGTGTTTACTGCTAGCTGTGAAGCCTTCTTTATCCTCGCGCAATCTTAAGAGAACATTCTGGCGTGCTTTATCTTCAGCTAGCTCACTTTGAAAGTTTATATAATTAGATTGGAGGACATTAATCTCGGCACTCAATGCCTGAATCTGCTGTTCTTGCTCATTTAAAATTTCTCTTTGGTTATCTACAGTTTCAACAACTTCTTCCACAATTTTCTTCTTCTCGATAACTTGAGATTGCAGTTCTTTAATTAGCTCATTCAAGCGTTCTTGACGGTTCAGTAAATATTCTCGGCGTTCTTGATGGTTCTCTAATCGCACATTGTTTTGCTTAAGATTACTTTCTATCTCACTTTCAGCTTGCACAAATTTTATCAACTTGTGCTGAGCATGCTGATATTGTTCGCGCAAGGCAGACAACTCGTTTTCCATACTTTTAACTTTATCGCGTTGCGCTTGCGAAGCTGTTAACATGTCTTGCAAACACTCTTCCCTCTCTTGCTGCTGTTTCTGTATGTTAACTTTTTCAGCTTGTCGCATCTGCCGTTTTTCTAACATATTTTCCAGTTCGTGCTGCCAGCGCTTTTCTTTTGTAACCGTTTCTTTTAAACGCTCTTGATAGGAAAGTTTTTTCGCGTCTCTTAATTTCTTTTTCACTTTGAGTTTGATAAAGCTTTTCTTGCTGCTTGCGTAAATCCAATTCACTTTCTTCTTGAATAGCTTTGGCTGCTTGTAATTCTTTTTTCATTTCTTCTATTGTCGTTAACATTTCTGCATGCAACAACTTCTGCGTCTCTTCTTTTTTAAATATCTCTTGGCATCTATGTTGTAAGTTGTCATATTTAATAACAAAAATGCCTTTTTCCAAAATTTCTAATTGTTGCTTGTGCTCTTTAAAAAGGCGCGCTTTTTCAGCTTGCTGCTCCAAAACAATGATTTGCTTTTCAACTTCTAAATGAATATCCTTAACTCGCATAAGATTCTGATCGGATTGCTCTAACTTACGCAAAGCTTCGCGTTTACGTTGCAAAAAACGAAGAATTCCTGAAGCTTCTTCAAAAATATATCGTCTTTCTAAAGGGGTATAATTAATAACCTGGTCAATTTTTCCCTGCTCAAAGATAGAATAAGCATCTTTCCCCATCCCAGAATCAAGCAAAAGGCTATGGATGTCTTTAAGGCGTACTTGATGGCCATTAATAAAGTATTCGGATTCCCCACTGCGGTGAAGGCGTCGCATAACGGCTACTTCGGTATATTCAATGGGTAAAGTCTTGTCAGAGTTATCCAATACTATAGCCACTTCGGCAAAATTAAGAGCTTTACGTGTAGAGGTACCAGCAAAAATAACATCATTCATTTTATGCCCACGCATAGACTTAGCAGATTGCTCACCCAACACCCATCGAAAAGCGTCAGCAATGTTAGATTTTCCACAACCATTGGGGCCTACAATAGCTGTAATCCCTTCGTTAAATTCAAGAGTAGTGCTTTCTGCAAATGACTTAAATCCGAAAAGTTTTATCTTTTTTAATTGCATACTCCAGCCTTTTCTTTATCTAATAATTGCCTTCTAGGATATAGAATGAAAGATTCTGTTTCAATATAGAATAGGTCTAGCAGCAAGCTATCTTAGGAAGCGGTCTGTCCTTTTAAATAGAGCAAAGGAAAGCTTGCTTATAAAGAAAAGGAGTTAAGTTCTATCGAACAGGAGAGAGTCTCTATAAAAAACAAGCAAAAAACATAAAAAACTTTATTTCTTTTTCAAAAGAGTTTAAAAAGAAAATTCTTGGATAGACTGAAAAAGATGAGGCTTTCTGCAAAAGCTAATTTTTTTAAAAAATCAAAAGGTAAAGTAAATTTCCACTGCTTTCATTACTTAAAGCTAAAAATCTAAAAAGATAGGGAAAAATAACAGCGCAGGAAAATGAGAGACGGCGAGTAAAAGTTCCACTCATTCAAGGATATAAACGATTATGAAGGCTTAAGGTATCAACCCTATGTTTGAAAACACAATCAGTTTTTGGCTTCTTTTCAATCTTGCCATTCTAATATTTATTTGGTTGGATTTTAAATTCTTTCATGCTAAAGAAAAAACACTCTCCATAAAGACAGCCCTCATTGCTACAAGTTTTTGGATCGGCCTCGCCCTAGCTTTTAATTTAGGGATCTACTGGACAAGAGGGCTTGAAGATGCCTTAAGTTTTCTAACAGGCTATCTTATTGAATATTCTTTGAGTATAGATAATCTATTTGTTTTTCTCATTATCTTTTCTTATTTTAAAGTTCCCGAGCGCTACACTCATAAAGCTCTTTTATGGGGCATTTGGGGAGCTATCGTTATGAGGGCCTTCTTTATCCTATGCGGTATAGCTCTAATCCAGACTTTTTCATGGGTAATCTATTTATTCGGCGCATTTCTTATCTTTACAGGTGTTAAGCTCGGGAAGACTTCAACCGCTGGCAACTCCCCTGAAAATAATCTAATTATTAAAATTTTTAAACGCTATTTTCCTCTGACAGAAGGCTATGAAGGCGATAATTTCTTCGTAAAAAGAGAGAAAAAACTTTTTGCTACCCCTCTTTTTCTTGTACTTTTAGCTATCGAGACCACTGACGTTGTCTTCGCTATTGATTCCATCCCGGCCATTATGGGTATTACTCAGGATGCAATGATTATTTACTCTTCTAACATTTTTGCAGTTTTAGGGTTGCGCTCCCTTTATTTTGCTCTAGCAAACATGCTACGCCTTTTTCATTATCTTCATTATGGCTTAGCTATCATTTTGATATTTATTGGATTAAAAATGCTGCTTTCAGGGTTTTTACATTTTCCTATTGGGGTGACCTTAAGTGTAATATTCGTTATTCTTATGGCTTCTATTGGATTGTCTTTTTTAAAAAACCCACATAAGGGTGAATAAACTTACTAAAAATCCCATTAACGCCCCATAAAATAATAGAGTATAGAGCTCTGAGTAAACTAAAGGTAGAAGCAATTTTTCCACTTCTATTCTAGAAGATAGATAGATGAAGGCTTTTTCTTTTAATGCAGGCATTCTTTTTAAAAGGTTCTCTTTGACTAAACCTTGAACTTTTCCTGATACTGCCTTAGTAAAAAGCATAGCACCCATAGGAATCTGATTTTTTAAATCCTCTATAATTTCCTGTAAATTATCTTCCAAAAGCTCCTGAGCATTAGGCAATAAATCCGTCTGATTGAGAGTTTTACCTAATTGAGTAACCAAGTCATGCTGGCTCCTCTTTAACTTTCTTCTTAGCAAAAAGCAAGTCATAAGCACGCTCACTATTCCTATTACAGCCCCACAAACAGGAAAAAAATAAATTAGATTTAGCACGGTCCATCCTTGAAAAAAGCAGTAAATACTAATGAATAATTGAATTTTATTTAATTTGATGATAAAGTGTTAGTTATCGTTCATTTAAAGAGGTTATTTATGTTTTCTCCCGACATTTTAGAAGAAAAACTCAATATAAATGAAAGGAAAATGCGAGAGTTGGCTATTCGTTTAGAAAAGCTAGATGAAGATACGCATGCTTTTTTAGAAGAACTGGAAATTTCTCCCGAGCAATTGACCACCTTTATTTCTCAAAAAGAAAATTTCACGGATGACAATTGGCAGGAGCTTCAACAACAAAAAAAACAGATGGACGACAAATTAGAAACAGAGCTTAACAATATTCGCAATCCTCTACAATCTAAGCAAATTTTTTCCTCTTTAAATGTAGCTCGCCATTGGCTGTATGTCCGATAGCAAGCCCTCAATTTTTATTGCTGTAGGCTAAAAGCTTTAGGAGACTCCTTCTATCCTCTCCCTCTCCAAATTTTTGAGTCTACTTGAAATGCTCCAAGAGCTTTTTATGACATTTGGTAAGTTTCTCTCTATAAAAAATCTAACAGCTTAAAGCCCTTTTTAAGAAAAAACTCAAAAGGCAAGAGATTAGAGCCTTAGAATACTAGGCAATAAGCTAGGATTAATAAGATTTTGCAAATATAGCATCTAAGGTAGCAGGTTTCCCAGTCAAAATGCAATGGCCCTGCGTACCGCTTTGATGCATGGGCAAGCAGCGGATAGAGACTTTTAATTCATCAAGCATTTTTTCTGTTCCCTCTTCTCCACACCATTTGGCAAGAACAAATCCGCCATGAATTTTGGGCTTATCCAGGTTAGAGGGAGTAAAAAAGCTTTTCATCTCATCAAAAGTATGGATATCGCGGCGAATATTTCCATCCCGGAATTTTTTAGCTTGCTGATAGAGGGCCGATTGAATCTCCTCTAATAACCTTAAACTTTCAGTAGGAATCTGTTCTATTTGCATGGAAAGTTTTTCTTTATGAGGTTTATCTCTTCTATAAACAATTGCCGATTGTTTTTCTATATCGCGTGGTCCTACCTCAATGCGCAAAGGCACTCCTTTTTTAATCCACTCCCAACTTTTTTCTCCACCCCGTTTGTCGCGTTTATCAATCCACACGCTGAGAGGTCTCCCTGCATATTGAACTTCTTGCAAGCTGCGCGCAATCTTCTCCGCATAGGCCCACACTTCACCTTCCATCTCAGGTTTCGGGACTACAGGAATGATTACAATTTGCTTTGCTGCTATACGTGGAGGCATTCTTAGGCCATCATCGTCGCCATGGCACATAATCATACCCCCAATCAGACGAGTAGTAATTCCCCATGAAGTTGTAAACCCATACTCCACCTGCCCTGCTTTGTTGCTAAAGCGTATATTAGAAGCTTTAGCAAAATTTTGCCCTAAATAATGCGAAGTTCCCCCTTGTAATGCTTTACGATCCTGCATCATCATTTCAAGAGTGTAGGTGCTTACAGCTCCCGGAAACCGCTCACCGGGAGATTTTTCTCCTATGATAACAGGAAGAGCCAGAACGTTTTCTACAAATTCTCTATACATTTCTAGCATCCGAAGGGTTTCATCTAAAGCCTCTTGGGCGGTAGAATGTACAGTATGCCCTTCTTGCCATAAAAATTCGGTAGTGCGCAAAAATATGCGGGGACGCATTTCCCAACGTACCACGTTCGCCCATTGGTTAATTAGCAAAGGTAGATCCCTATAAGATTCTACCCAACGTGAAAAAGACTCTCCAATAATTGTTTCTGAAGTAGGGCGAACAATAAGTGGTTCTTCTAATTCTCCGGTAGGAACTAAACGACCATTTTTCTCTTCTAAACGATGATGGGTAATAACAGCACATTCTTTAGCAAATCCTTCTACATGCTCAGCTTCTTTTTCCAAATAGCTTAAGGGTATAAAGAGAGGAAAATAAGCATTTTCGTGCCCGCTTTTTTTAATGCGCTCGTCAAGCTGGCGTTGGATATTCTCCCAAATTGCATAACCCCACGGCTTGATAACCATACACCCTCTGACAGGAGAATTCTCGGCCATATCAGCTGCTTTAACTACCTGCTGAAACCATTCGGCATAATCTTGTTCGCGTGTAGGAGTAATGGCGCTTTGGACTTTAGCTTGAGACATTTGATACTTCCATTTCATTTATGAAAGCAATTAATCTAGCGTGTTTTATGTTATCCTACAAGGAAAAGTCTACTTAGCATAAAGAATGGAATTTACTTTGCATCCCTACTGCTAAAAGTCTCCAAATAACCTCTCGTCTACTCAATTAAACAAACCTAGGCTTAGCCAGGTAAACCTTTCTCTTGCAAGCGTTGCATTTCTCAGTTTGCCTAAGAGGGTAAGAAATGAACGTTATCA
>NZ_JRXI01000190.1:0-15949 GCF_000813645.1 Neochlamydia sp. TUME1
GTTGATTTAAATATTCTTTTATAAAGGGAAGCGGTTGGGAAAACATAGACGAAAAATTATTTTTAATGAGTTGATAAGGTATAACAATATTTTATTAAAAATTAGTCAACAAGAAAAAAGTACATCATCGAGTATCAGATTTTTTAAATTTTAGAGAGCAAGAATAAAAAAGAGCTTTGGCACTATTCTCCAAAACTCTAAGAAATTTTATGGACACGTGATCATCTACAAATGAGGCTCTACGACTATAAAGCTGTGCGACAAATTAGAGGATTCCTGGCTTTTAGATAGATTGGTCTTTTCCAACTCCTGTTTCTGGTCGATTATCTGATCAATAAATTGGTAATGGGCGTACTGTTTTTCTAATTCTTCTTTCAGTCTTTTAACTTCGCTTTTTAAATTTTGAATTTCTAGTTCTCGGTTATCCTTTACATTAATTACGCCTTTAACAGTTCCCCCTTCTAAATTGCTTTCCGTTTTCATCTGGACTCTATACTTATCAAAACAGTGAGGAAGAATAGATAGAATAGAGAGCAAGCGCGCATTCAAATCAAGATAGTCTTTTAAGAGGTTATCATAATCTGATGATTCCTCTTCTTTTTCTTGCCGCCTAGCGAGGGAACGCATGTGATTAAGGAGAGAAAGGACTTGCTGTACTTGCACCTCATTTTCACCTTTCTCTTTTAAAAAAAGCACAATGGTTTGTAAATCTTTTTCAACATTTTTTCGGCCCTCTTCTAAAGTCTTTAGATAACTCTTAATCATCTTATTTTTATCTTCTATTTCTGCTTCTTTTAGCCGCAGTTGCGCATGTAAAACATTTATTTCACTCGTATGCTTTTCAATATTGTTCTCCGCCTTGAGGAGATTTTCATTAGCATTTTTAAGATATTCGTCAATTTTATTATAATTATGCGTCCTTTCAGGAAGCTGAGGATTAATAAGAGGATGAGATTTGTTAGGATGACTAAGACGCTCAATATAAAAGGAGCCTACTGCGCTGCTCAAACATACTAATCCACAAGCCAATGCAGCTACTAGCATAGGCAAGGTTGAAAAGCCAATGGCAGCTACGCCACAAGCTACTGTAGCCACTCCTCCGATAACAGCTCCACTCTTGAGTAGATAGTAAGGCAAAGGGAGCGTTTTGCGCCCATTTAAATTGCCTTTTTGGTTTTCTGCCAACCGCGGGTTTTCTAACATACTTACTATTTTAGAGTTTAATACACTCGTCATAGATGCCTCCTAATATTACAAGCCCAATAAATTCATCTATATATTCAAAAATATATTTTACACAAGTAAAAAGCAAATTGCTCTTTAACGATTAATTCTTTGGTGTTTACTAAATAGATAGGCTAAATGGCTAGCGGTTAACAAACTATTAATATTAAATATTCCCCAAGATTTTTATTTAAATGTTTATAAACAGTTCTCTTAAAAGGTAATGTAGATAAAGTTAAATAAAAGAAAGTAAGCAAAAGGGTCACGCTTTCTAAATTTGCTGCTTAGCCTTCTTAAGCTTGTCATTAGAAAAATTAATAAGGGGTAACAACCACCCTGTTTTTAAGTATGACAGGGAAAAACATCAAAAAACTTTAAACATTTTTTTAAAATCTGGCTACGAGGGAAAAATGAATAAAATTTTATGTACTCTTTAGGACTAGCTTAAGAAAAAATTGGGGAGATAAGGTGGGGGTAAGGCTTTAAACAACTCTCCCTCATGCGAGGCGATTATTAAGATGGAAGCAAAGAAAAAAAAGCCTTAAAGCTTTTTAAGCTTTGATGGGAAAGATAAAAAATTAAGCCGAGAATTCCTTCTATGCGTTACTTATTCTGAAAAGTTCATGTTATGATAAACAGCATCTACATCATCCAGCGCTTCTAACCATTCTATTAAGGCCAAGTTAGCTTTTGCACACTCTTCATTACATTCTATAAAAGACTTAGGTATCATTTCTAAGCTAGCTTCCTCGCATGCAATATTCGCTTGATTTAAGGCTTCTTTAACACTATATAAAGCAGTAGGATCTGTGGTGATGAGATAGATCCCATCTTCACTATCAAAATCTTCTGCGCCTGCTTCTGTGGCTTTTAAAAACAGCTCTTCTTCAGGGGCCTGCCCTTTATTAATCTGAAGAATGCCTTTACGATCAAAATTGAAAGATACAGCACCCGGCGTAGCGATCGTTCCTCCCTTTTTATTGGTAGCAATGCGCATTTCAGAGGCTACACGGTTTTTATTATCCGTCATCACTTCAACAATAATTCCTACGCCTCCATGGCCATACAATTCATACATCATCTCTGTATAATCTGCTTGATCGGCATTAGAAGCTTTTTTAATGTTCCGTTCTACAATTTCATTAGGGACATTTGCCGCGCGTGCTTTTTCCAAAGCTAACCTTAAGCGAGGATTGTTTTTTACCTCCGGGCCTCCTCCCACCTTTACAGCGCTAATGATCTCTTTGGCAATACGAGAAAATATTTTGCCTTTTTTAGCATCTGCTTTTCCTTTTCTATGTTTAATATTTGCCCATTTACTATGGCCAGCCATGATAAAATTCCTTTAATTTATAGAGCATTTTTTAAATCTGCAAGCTTAGTCAAGATGCGCGAAAAGGTGCACCCGATGTTTTTTAATCCATTGGTGGGCTATGTCAAAATGCTCGTAACTTTCTTCTTTTGCTTTGAATTCTTTGCTATGAATGCGATGTAGGCCTTTTTCGTCCATGTAAGAAGGACAAATATGATGCAAAATTTCGTGGAAAATAACGTAGTTAATCACATACTTCGGAATGTTCGTGTTATCCAACAAACGATTAATTTTTATTAGCTTAAGAGGGTGATGATAAAGGCCAAAAGTCACAGACCTTTTATTAAGTTGAGCATGTTTACCAAACCACGTAATAAATAATTTTACTTTCCCTTCAAAATATTGATCATTAAGTTCATCGTAAAGATGTTGGAGATTATAAACCTTTCCTTGGCAAGACAGTTTGGATCTGTCTAAGGTATGCGAATAATCAAGCTTTTTAAGGCTATTTTCCATAAAGATTTTGATCTCAGAAGAAATCATCTTATGCTCTTGGCGAATGTAACAAGCCAAAGAATCTAAAACATTTTGAGGAGCCTCTAAAAACATGCGATGTAAAGAAACTCTCGTACAATCAGTTTCCCATCGTACACTTAACATAGTAGAGCGGTTGTCATTAATTTTCAGCTTTAATTTAATACCTGATAAATTTTCGACTTCTTGTTGAAAAACAGTTAGTGTCATAACATAATAAAATTATTTTAATAAAAAACAAGGAATTCTTGAACTATTACAACCAACGTTCCATGAAAACTCGTCCGACATAGAAGCCGTCTTTTTCTTTAATCCAATGCGTCTGCCTTCCAAATTCTCGAAAGCCCATACGAGTATAAAGATGAATGGCAGGGTTTTCTGCATAGACTTGGAGATGTAATACTTCAATCTTAAAGTTTTCTTTCGCCATATGGCTAAGATTACTGATTAGCAAAGTTCCTACACCTTGCCCTCGCATTTCAGGTGCCACAATAATACCAAATTCACACTGATGAGCAAGCTTGCGGTAGGGCTGTAAATATAAGGTAGTAATTCCACAGGGAACGCCCTCTTTGGTGGCTGTTAAGCTGCATTTATACCGGCTAAACCCTATCCACCGTGCCACTGCATCATCTATTTCAACTTCATCAAACATAGGAAACCAACGGGCCACGCTAGGATCTAAAAGCCACTGCTTCAAATATTTTCCATCACTTAAATCTGAATAGCGCAGCTCTATTCCTTCTGGAGAGTTTTTTTTCTCTGTCATTCAAACTCCTTCAAATAAGCATTTACAAAATCATCAAGTTCACCATTCATCACTGCTTGGATATCTCCTGATTCATGTTTAGTTCGAGTATCTTTAACTAAAGTATAGGGTTGAAAAACATAATTACGGATTTGACTGCCCCAGGCAATTTCTTTCTTTTCACCTGAAAGTGCTTTAAGAGCGTTCTCTCTTTCTGTTACTTCTTTCTCATATAATTTTGAGCGCAACATCTTGTGACAGGATTCTCTGTTTTGCACCTGGCTTCGTTGAGTCTGGCTAGAGACCACAATTCCGGTCGGCAAATGTGTCATTCGTACAGCTGAATCCGTTTTGTTAACATGCTGTCCACCAGCTCCAGAGGCACGATAAGTATCCACTCGGATCTCCTCTGGCTTAATATCGATCACAATATCATCAGTAATTTCTGGAGTTACATCTACGGAAGCAAAACTTGTATGCCTTTTGGCATTGGCGTCAAAAGGAGAGATACGCACCAAACGATGAACACCCTTCTCAGCTTTAGCATACCCATAAGCAAATTCTCCATCAAATTTAAAGGTAATGCTTTTTATACCAGCGACATCGCCTTCTACCCTATCGATCAGCTCTACTTTCCATCCGCGTTTAACTGCCCAACGTTGATACATACGAGATAACATCAAAGCCCAATCGCAAGCTTCTGTTCCTCCTGCCCCTGAGTTAATGCTTAAGTAACAATTTTTATTATCTAGCTCACCCGCAAGCATTTTGCGAATTTCTAAATCATTTAATTTTTTCTCTACTCCATCCAGTTCTTGGACTAATTCATTCACTAATGCTTCATCCCCACTTGCATAAGCTTCAGGCAAAAGTTCTTTAAGATCGCAGAAAAGCTGCTTGCAATTTTGATAAGGAACAATCCAAGCCTTTAAAGAGTTTGCTTCCTCGATTACTAGCTGAGCTTTTTCGTGATTTTCCCAAAAAGAGGGCTTCTCCATAAAAGCTTCTAATTCTTTAATGCGTGCTTCTTTGGAAGCTAAGTCAAAGATACCTCAACATATGCAAAAGTTTATCTTCGATAATTTTTAAACGTTGCTGAGTTTCAGAATTCATAGGTTTCCTTATAAGTTAAGAACTGTCAAATAATATATCTCATAGAGCCATAAAAAGTCAAAGTAGATATAATTGCTTTTTAATAGGGTACCTACGTTCTTCCTACTCATTTTTTCGTTAAATTTAGTTTAATTTATTTCCACTTCTTTTGATAATAGGTAAGGCACAAAAAATTAAACATAAGAAGAAGTTTTACAAATTTGTCTATAGAGTATTAAATTTTTTAATTTACTTCTTAAAATAGGATAGAAAAGTTTAACTTTACCATCTAGGGATGGAGAGTTGTTACCCTCCTATATTGATAAAATTTAATTTAGATTTAATTATCGAAAGAATATAAAGAGCAGCCTCTTATTTTATTTAAATGATTTTATATCTTAAGCGCTTTATAAGCTTTTTTTTCTTGTGTAAAAAAAAAGCAATATTTTAAATAGATAGATATTGAAAGGTGGGTAGCAGTCATGCACGTTTCCCTTTACGAAGAAGAAAATGATTGGTATTCCAACTTATTAGCTATAAACAGCTATAATGTTGCTGAAACCAAGTATCCTTATCTTTATTGGACTGAAAACCACCTCCAAGCCATGTGGTGGGAGCAAAAATATTTTAAAAACTTAAAAACAAGCGATCAGCTACCTATTACAGTCATTTCCCCAGGAATATGGAATCATGAAGCAGGCCCTGTTTTTCTAAACGCTCATCTTAAAATCGGAGATCAGGAGCTAAGGGGGGACATTGAAGTTCACCTAGAGGATGAGGCTTGGACAAATTTACAGCATGACTCTGATAACCGTTACAAAGAGGTTATTTTACATGTCTGTTTATGGCCTCCCCTTTCTGCTGCGCCTACACCAATAAAGAATGCAAAAGGAGAGAAGGTTTATCAAACTTACCTAGCTCCTTATCTGACAATTTCGCAAACGAGAATCCTTCAACTTATCGATATTGAACAATACCCTTATCGAAAATTTTTGGGAAATAATCCCTCTTGCTTTTCACCCTCTAGCTCTTTTGTAGAGGAAAAAATATTTAATCTTTTGCCCTCATCTGTAAGTTGGGGGCTTGCCCAAAAAGTTCAATATCTTAAAGGGCATATGGAAGATGCCCGCCTTCTTCTACCCACTGGAATTGCTATGGCCTTAGGAGGCAAGCAAAATGCGGAAGCGTTCTTTGAATTATTTGTAAGGCTTCTAAAATACAAAGATAAAACTGAGAATGAACTTCTAAGTATAGCTTTAGGAATGAGCGGTTTTTTTGCTGAAAAATACAAGTTAAAATGGAAAGATTCCTTCTTTTATCAGGAGCTTCTTCAAATTTATACTCAGTTTTCCACCCTTATCCCTCACTCAATTCGTCTTTTACTAAACCAAATAAGGCCTTTAAATCATCCCATCAGGGGGATAGCTTATTTAGTCAAATTAATTCAAGACCCTTTAATGCCCTCCTTATTTACCGAAATATATGCATGCTGGCACCAGGGCTGGCCTGAAGCTTATTTGAAAAAAGATTGGAAGCTACTACTCAATAGAATTAAAGATCGATTACCCTCTTACTCGGACGAATATTGGAGGCATCATTATACTTTCGAAAGTCAAAAGCAAGCCTTACCTATACCTTTATTAAAAAAAAGTTGGAAAGATAAGGTGATTCTTAATACTGTCTTACCCTTACTATCTAGCGAAATAATTCAAAAAAACAACCCTTCTGAAATTAAAGCTTTTCATAACTTTTATTCTTTTCTTAATCGTGTGAAAGATGATGAGACATAAATCTTTCTCGCTCGTCCTTTTAAGCCAATCGTTCCTAAACAAATTTATAAAGCAAAGTTAAATCTCGAAAATAAATTTTACTATAACACCATCTTTAAACAGTATAGTAAAGGCTGTTTAAAATAATTTTCCTTTTAATATAAAAAGTGATAGGATGAGATAATTATAAAGTTAAAGAACTTTTGACAAGCTCAAACTTTATCGAAAGCAAAGAAATTAAAAATTTTCCATTTCTTGTTCGCTTGCCTCTTTGTTGCAAGAAAATGAGGCAAATCGTATAGTAAGGATATTTTCTTTCTGAAAAAATGTAAGCTCGGTTGGTTTGAAATATTTTTTATTAACTTTCAAAAGAAATCCTGGAGGATTTTTATGGTCGAAACTACTAATGTACAAAGCACGGCTTCTTTAAGTGTAAGATCACTAGGAGATACTGTAAAGTCAGGCGCAACATGGCTAGGGCGCCAATTTAACCATGGCGCTAGAGCAATTAAAACACTTGTAGCCAGAATGTGGTTTGCAACTGTTGATTTTTTTAAAAATTTCCCTGCTTATCTCCGCTCTGGTTACGGTGTTGGAGCTATCTTAGGAACAGCTGCTCTCTCTGGATTAGGAGCAAGCTTGACTCTTAAATCTAAAAAGCAGCAGGTTGCTCGCGCTGTTGCCACAGTAGCAGCAGGTGCGTTACTATTTGTTGCAGGCGCAGTGATGTTTGCTTTTGGCTGCAATCCTGTTACCTTTTCTCGCCATACCTTTTAATCCAGGTACATGTTTAACACTTAGACGCATTCATGTGTCTAAGTGTTTTTCTAAAATCATCCTATCCTCTTTATCAAAGAAATAGGTAAATAGGGGACGAGGAACCCTTATTTGCTCTCTAATAAACGTTAGTTCTCCTTCCCTATTCTGAGCAATTAGACGCTCTCCATCAGCCACCTCAATCTCTAGGTCTCCTTCTAAAGTTACATTTTCAGCAATAAATTCTGAACACCCTTTCAAGGTAATCTTCAAAGATTCTTCTCTAATAATTTGCTTTTTCCAATAAGAAGAGGAAAGCTTTTTATTAATTCCTCGATTAACCACGTATACATTTTTCAACACACAGCGTCCTACCTTTTCACTATACGTGATGATCCCCTGGGCATTTTTATGGCCTACTATATTTTCTGCATAAATTAACAGACTGCCTTTTATATTCACTTTTTGCAGAATAAGCTCAGAAATTTCTAAGACCATCTCGGAATTTAAACTTAAACTTCCTCCATGAATTTTTTGAGCAATTACCGAATATAAAGGGCCTAGAGCGGGATGAAAGGAGGTAATACAAGTAGGCCCCTCTTGAATGTATTTATCCTCATTAGGAACTTCGGGAAGCTGCATTTTGCAATAATGAGTAAACAATTCGTAATGATTTTGTAGTTGATCCCAGTAGCATCCTTCAGGGGTTTCCAAAAAAGATTGTCCTTCTGTAAATGCTCTTTTTGTCACCGAAATTGTTTTCCTTCTTTGGTTATAGGTAACAAACGTACCAAGGTCTTTAGCTTGCAAATGCTTTTGCCTTTGAAGAAAAGGAGTAGTCATTCCATCGGCAATATTTTGCATAAGCGATTCTAAACGTCCTGCATGCACCTGTTGTCTTCTTCCTTCTAAAGAAAGGCAAGTGACCTTATGTTTCATGTTAATTAACATGCCAGGAATTGGGCAACTATCCACTAAATTTTTAATCGCCATTAGATCAACGAATAGTATATTAGTGTTTGCAGGAAGCGCCGAGTAAAAGCCTCCTTGCTGTTCAGCTATTTCTGGAATGTTTCTTTTTACAAAATCTGGATATTCAATATTGGAAATGCAGTAATCATATCCTTGATTACTCTCTTTCTCTATCAGCACATTCATACCTTCAGCTGTATTTAACAGGCGCGGACAGGAGGCAAATCCTAAACTTTGGTTATTTAGAATTCCACACCCACTAAAAGCAAGCAGCCCATAATCAGTCGAAGCGGCAGGGTTATTGATCTGCCTCACCAGAGCTTTAGTGTAACCTTTCTTTAACAAGCGATCGATCACACCTGCTTCTACTGCTAGTTTCCAAATCACTCCATGTCCACCTGGCTTAAAAATAACTTTCATGGATTCTGCCACTGCCCAGTCTCCTTGCTTAGTCAGGACAGGCACTAAAGGCTGCTTAAAGAAATCAAACGTATCTTGCGGCCGCCCAAACCAACTCGACCGCTTACAGATATCAAAGACATGCCTATAATTATTCTTCTCATCAGAAGTCATCATAGCCACTGGAACAATTAAATATTTTCCCGTCAATTTATAATATAGGTATTCGCGCGCTTGCAAATCGCGAATTAATCCTTCTAATAAGGTTCTCCCCTCAAAGAGCAGTTCTGCTGAAGGCAAATCTTCGCCAGTTTTTTCATCCTGCAATTTTAAGCGATCCCCCGCTCCACCTACTGGATATATTTCTGCTATTAAAGGCATCTTTTCCACAGCCTCTCGAATTGCTTTCCTTACAAAAGAAGTTTCCTGGGATATATCGTAACCTGGTGGCTTGCTATAACGTTCCGCAGGTGGTAAAGAATTATCTTCCTTCTTCCCTAATTCTTTTTCTTCAATAAGCTGTAACATCATACAATGATAGCCAACCAAGCCACCCATCATTGCATAAAAGTTTTCAACAGGTGCTAAGCTTTCAATTAATTGATTAAGAGCTAGGTGAGGATTCGAATGTTGATGCATCCCTTGAAAAATTATAGGTCCTTGGCCTAAAGCTAATAAAGATTTAATAATGACTTGTGCGTGTGCATTACAGCAAAAAAGAAAATCCTTTAAGCAGGAGTTTTGCTGTAGAAAAGCTTGTACTTCGGGATTTCGATTCAATATATCAAGCCGCTCGTCAATCTTCTTAGCGTTTTTCAATTGCGCCGTAAGAGATTTTAACCTTTTAAGGCTATGTTTGATAGAATGTATAGCAGAAGTAGATGTAGACATGATATTTTCTTTTACCTGGTTAAGATGGAAGCATTTATAGCAAAGAATTTGATTTTATCCCTAATCCAATAACGGATCTTAATGCTTTTTTCTTATGATTTCTTTTGACTTATAAATGAAAACAGCGCTACAAAGAATCCCCTAGCTAGGAATGTTACCGAGACAATCTAGCTAACTTGATTTAACAGTTATTTGGAAAAAAGCAATATCCTTTAACAAAGCATAAGGAGTAAATGATGGCAAAAAAAAATTCAGCCTTTATGAAACCCGTACAGGTGAGCCCTGAATTGGCAGAAATCGTCGGACAAGGCTCTATGCCGCGTACGGAGATCACAAAAAAAGTATGGGAGTATATTAAAAAGCATAATCTTCAAGATGCTCAAAATAAAAGAAATATCAATCCTGATGCTAAATTAGCTAAGGTTCTTGGAAATCAGAGTATTGATATGTTTAAAATGACAAGCAAGATTTCTAAGCATATTAAAGAGCCAGAAGCAGCTAGTTCTTAGACTCTTCTATAAAAATGCTAATCTTTAATGCCTTATATATTAATGGTTAGCATTTTTTTCTTTTCATTTGTAAGGTTCTTCCTTAAAATTTTAACAACTCCATGAAAAAAAACCATAGACTCAACAAATTTATTATTAATTTGCCTAATTTTTTTTGGGACCTTTGGTGCTGTCTGTCGATTATAGGGATTTGGCCACGTTTTATTGAAAATAAATTGGTTAGTAAGACCTTCAAAAGGTTTAAGATTCCCTATTTACCTAAAGATCTACAAGGATTGAAGATAGCCCAATTTTCAGATTTACATCTTCATCCTCAAGTTTCCCAGCGATTTCTAAAAAAAATTAAAAGAAAAATCGAAAGCTTCCAACCTGATATCATTGTATTTACAGGAGATTTTCTTTGTTTTTCTCTTTCTCGTGACTTGATGAGGCTCGAGCAATTTTTTGCTTCGTTAAAAGCGCCTTACGGATGCTTTGCCGTTCTAGGTAATCATGACTATAATGCTTTTGTTTCTGTAAATGAAAAAGGAGAGTATGATGTCCTCCCATCTTCTACGGGTTCCATAAATAAAGTTTTGAAACGTTTATGGACAAATAAAATTTTGGTAAGAAGAGTAACAGATCATGCTAGGGCGGTAAAACCTCATGAGGAATTGGAAAAAGCTTTAAAAAACACTCATTTTCGATTACTAAAAAACGAATCCCTATTGGTTCCCATAAAAGGTAGCTTTATTAATATAATTGGTTTGGAAGAGTATTCCACAGGTCGGCATTCCCCTAGATTAGCTTTTCAAACTGTTGACCCCCGTTTCCCTGGACTTGTCATTGCTCACAATCCAGACATTGTACCTCATTTGCTAAATTTTTCCTGGGATGTTATCTTATGTGGACATACCCATGGAGGCCAAGTTAATCTTCCCTGGCTATGGAAAAAATTTACTTTGATGGAAAATCCTTACTTAAAAAAAGGTTTAATATGCATGCAAAATAAATGGATTTATGTCAACCGGGGCATAGGGAGTATCATGCCCTTTCGATGGTTTTCTATGCCTGAACTCCTTCTGTTGACCTTAGAGGCTTAAAATCATGACTTCTCAAGAAGTAAGCGTTATTCTTTTATGTGGGGGCCAAGGTTTACGCATGCAAAATGCTACTCCTAAACAATTTCTCACTCTCCATAATAAGATCATCGCTACTTATAGTTTAGATGTTTTTAAAACCCTACCTGAGGTGATTGAAATTGTAGTAGTTTGTGACCCCGCCTATCAAAAATTCTTTACTTCTCCCGAGCTTTCAGTACCGTTAAAGTTTGCCTGTCCTGGTAGGCATCGGCAAGACTCTGTTTTCAATGGCTTAAAGGCTCTTACCTCGCAAGCAGGCTTTGTCTGCATTCATGACTCTGCTCGCCCTATTATTACCCCTCCCCTAGTGCAACGTGTCTTAAAAGCAGCCTTCCAGCACGGAGCCGCCGCAGCTGGCATGCCTATTAAATTTACGATTAAAGAGCACGACGGAAATCATATAGTCAAGCAAACGCCTGATCGCTCCACCTATTGGGAAGTTCAGACGCCTCAAGTAGTTCGCAAAGATATTTTGGAACAAGGCTTTGCTTATGCTCTTAAAAATCATTTAAAGGTCACTGACGATGTCTCCTTAGTCGAACATCTAGGACATCCCGTCAAATTAGTTGAGGGATGCTATACAAATCTAAAGATTACCACGGCCGAAGATCTTATCCTGGCTAAATATCTGCTCCATGAGCCTATCTAGACGATGAAAGAATATAATTATAAAATGATTATTGCCTATGATGGCACTCAGTACAATGGTTGGCAGATTCAACCTAATGGTATAGCTATTCAGCAAAAGATTGAGGAAACCCTTAAGATAGTGCTAAGACATCCTACCTCCTTAATAGGGTCGGGAAGAACAGATGCTGGAGTCCATGCTTTAGGACAAGTTGCTAACTTTAAAACCTCCCTGCGAATTGATCCTAGACGTTTCTTGCATTCTCTAAATGGAATATTGCCTAGAGATATTCGCATCCATAGCCTAGAAAATGTTCCTCTTAACTTTCATGCCCGCTATAGTGCAAAAGGAAAGATTTACCATTATTATCTTCATCTTAAGCCTACTTTAAATCCTTTCAATCGCTTGTATTCCCTCCATGTGGGCGAGAATATAGACAGCGGTTCTTTAAAAGAAGCAGCTCAATTTTTTATAGGCACTCATGATTTTACTGCCTTTGCCAATGAAGCCCATTCAGGAGTTGCAGCCCATGACCCCATAAGAACTCTCCAAAGGCTTGACGTCGTTCCTACCGAGGAAGGTTTGTGCTTAGAATTTGAAGCCGAAGGCTTCCTTTACAAAATGGTGCGCAATATTACGGGTACTCTTCTAGAGATTGCTTGTGATAAACGTTCAATCTCCTCTATCCCTGAGATTTTTGCCTCTAAAGACCGCCGCTGTGCTGGTAAATCCGCTCCCCCGCATGCTCTATTTCTGATGAAAGTCATCTATTAAATTTCATCTTTTTAGCTGGATATCTTCTCTTGCCTGCCTTAAAAGAGGGTTCCTTGATCTTCAACAGCCTTAAAACCTCTTGCTGCAAGCTTTTAGGTTACTAAATTTCTTCTTTTCCTCCTATTCTGCCCTCTACCTCTTTCTTTTAAACTATGAAAAGGAAATAGTTAAAAAAAGACCTTCACAATATACAGGCATCTCGTTTGCCGATTTTACTCTATTGACAGTATGTCATACGCGCCGTCTCCACCCCCCTCCTAGTTTTCAAGAAAATAGCAAAAAGAGGAAAAGCCTCTACAGGGTGGTTTTATAGATTCAAACTACATCTAGTGATTAAGGATAAAGGGGAAATTCTTGCTATATATTAACGCCAGGAAATGTAGAGACCCATATCCCTGCTCCTGATCTATCTAAATACATTTTTGGCAAAATGTTTGCCGATAAAAGCTATATATCTCATCAGTTATTTATCAAGCTCGATGACAAAGGCTTAGAAATTATTACCAAGCTTAGTAGGCTAATGTCACTGGTAGGTAAGATTTTATCAAGGAAACGGGGCATCATTGAAAGACTTAACAATAAATTGAAAAACTCTTGCCAAATCGAACATCATCGACATCGTAGCCCTTGAAATTTTTTTATCAATCTAATCAGCGGAATAGTTACCTATGCTTACGAACCATGTAAACCCTGCATTCAATTGACTTGCATAAAGAAACAAAAGTTAATGAGTTGACTCCACAGTTTAGGTATAATTTGAAGCTGCCTTAGAGTGTTTTCTTATCGGATAACATGCGTTAATCTATATTCTTAAAAACTTTGGAGGATGCCCATTGCTTTTTTAATATTATAGGTGATGAAGACATCTACCTTTTCAGCTATAGCTTGAAAAACTGTTTTACTTCCGCTGAAATGTTTTCTAGTAGATTCCCCTTTAGCTTAAAATTTAATAGTTTAGGTAGCTGCTCTATCTCTGCCGGAAAGGCTGTAAGTTGGTTGTCGCTTAAGTAAAGCGCCTGCAGCTTCGATAGCTGCTCTACGTTAGCGGGAAGAGTAGTTAGCTGGTTATTGTATAGCCAAAGATATTGCAGCTGAGATAATTACCTTATCTCTATTAGAATGGAGGCCAGCTGATTGTTGCTTAAGCACAGGTCGTATAGCCGAGAAAATCGACCTATCTATGCAGGAAGCAAGGCTAGTTGGATGTATCTTAAGGAAAGTCTATTAAGCTGAAAAAGTTGCCCTCTCTCCGGGGGAATATTGGTAAGATGTTTATTATCTGAGTTAAGGCATTGCAGCTTCGATAGCTGCCCAATCTCTGTAGGAAGGGGGTAAGCTGATTGCTCTGCAAGAAGAGCAATTACAGTTGCGATAGCTGGCTTATCTCTATAGAAAGAATGGTAAGCTAGCTGCTGTTTAAATGAAGGTGTTTAACTTGAGATAGCCGTATCTCTATAGGAAGGGTGGTAAGCAGGTTGCCACTTAAGTGGAGCATTTGCAGCTTCGATAGCTGCCTGATTTCTGCTGGCAGACTGGTAGGCTAGTTTTGATTTAAGTGCGGATTACTTGTTTAAAGATAAGATGGCTAAAAGATTTTATTTCATTTTAGCTCAACCAATTTAAAAAGTACTTATGGCCATCCTACAATTGAAAACGCTGCCTTACTTTTTCTGGAATATCTTTCAAAGGATTTTCCGCTAATTCAAGCATGATAAGCTGAGACAATTGCCCAATTTCTGCAGGAAGGCTGGTGAGCTGGTTTTGGCTTAACTTAAGCCCTTGCAGCTGAGACAGCTGCCCTATTTCTGCAGAAAGGTTGGTGAGCTGGTTTTGGCTTAAATTAAGCCATTGCAGCTGAGACAATTGACCTATTTCTGCAGGAAGACTGGTGAGCTGGTTTTGATTTAAGTAAAGCCATTGTAGCTGAGATAACTGCCCTGTTTCAGCAGGAAGGCTGGTTAGCTGGTTTTGATTTAATTCAAGCCATTGTAGCTGAAACAGCTGCCCTATTTCTGCAGGCAGAGCGGTGAGCTGGTTGTCGCTTAAGTCAAGCCTTTGCAGCTGAGATAACTGGCCTATTTCTGGGGGTAAATAAGTCAAGCCTACTCTATATAAACCTAAAGCCGTGATGTTTTTACAATTTTCTTCAATCCACTCTCTAAGAAGCTCTCCTTTTTTTTCTAGAGGCAAGTGCTTAATTTCTTCTCGGCTCAAGTATTCCTCCCCACCAGGAAGTTTTTTCCAAAGTAAAAGGCGATTAATATTTAAGAGATAAGAAGAGTAATTAGCCAGCGTTAAGCCTTTTTTTTCTTCTGTTTTCTCTTTAAATTCCAAAGGAGAAATAGATTTAGCTAAGGTAAAAACTTGTTTAAAAACTTGATAAACTTTTTCGGTAGAGGTAAGCCCAGGATTGAGTTGATAAACTTTAGCTAACATAAGAGTTCGCTGGGTAGAGGTATTCTTCGTGGGGAAATGAAGCTGTGCTATTTTTTTATAAAGAGGGGGCATGACTTCAGAAGCCAGCAGATGATGCCATCTTTTACAGACGCTAAATAAGGAAGGAACTACGCAAGCCTCTAAGATAGGGAGCAGCAATTCATTAGGCAAGCTTTCAATAGATGCCGAAGAGATAGAATGCATTTTATTTCCTTGGGTAGTAATGAACTTTTATCATTTTTATTTTTGAAGGCAATATAAAAAAATTAAAAAAGCAAGTCAAACGAATTCGCATCCTTATCAAGGAAAAAACAACCCATAGATAATCTACCACGCTTTTATTTCAGATAGATTCAGGAAAGGGGGGGGGCCTTCCAAGCATTTAGGAGCAGCCACAGGTTTTGGCGATTAAGTGACGCGGCAATTTTGGTTTGACTAAAAGAATGAAATTGATTCTTTGCCTTATTTGAGAAAAACAGCTCTTTTGGGTGCCTTCTTTTAATTTTTCTACCGCATGATGGAATACAATACGACTAGCTTCTTCCTATCAAAAAAAGTTGTTCTCCCAGCTATAAAACTCTGCAGAAAAAGAGAAAAACTTCTTGTCGTTACAAATGTGTAGGTTAGTTTAAGCTTGCTTAATTGCGGGAAGAAAAGCGGATGACTTCTTTAAAGATAAGATGGCTAAAAGTTTTTTATTTCATTTTAGCTCACCCCAAATTAAAAAGTACTTACTATTCTACAATTGAAAACGCTGCTTTATTTTTTCGGCGATATTTTTCGA